>JAWFOO010000014.1:0-63464 GCA_032511625.1 Streptococcus mitis
GAATCAAACAAAATATAAAATCTTTATACGTGAGACAACCTCATACTTTGTATATAACAAAGAACATTCGGATAAGAATCAGTATGTCAAAGGACGAACATTGATAAGACAGCTAACCAACGATAGTCGAGTAATACCATACAGAAGACCTACAGTTAAGAGTCTACAGGAAAAGATTACTGAGATTAACCTCTTCATTGAATTAACTGAAGCAGATAAGAAATACCAAGACATTAAAGACGAGTTAGTAAAAGAAATAGCAGAGATAGATATAAAACTAAATAAAATTGATGAAAAAATCGCCAACTTAAATAAGATGGCGGAAGTGCTTATCAATTTGAAGAGTGAAGATCCAAATAGTCGAAAACTAGCAAGGTATGACTTTTCAAAACTAAATTTAACAGAATCAATTACACTAGAGCAAGTGACTGAAGAAATACGAGTATTACAAGAGGAACTATCTCATTATCTTGATGAGTATGAGGATTTAGCGAGAAGATTAAAAACATTTGTGAGAATGTTGAATATGGATGGAGAAGCAGATCAGAAATTACAGACTAATATTACTATCGAATAGAAGATTCTATAACTGTAGAAAATGCTACATTTCTAGTTCTAAGGTTATGCAATTACATTTACTCATTTGTCAACTGCGTTCTTATAAGCAACATCAGACACAAGTCAAAAATGAAATTCATAATCTCTTACAAAAGGCCAACACTAAATTGACAAGCTATCTTTCCGACATTTTCTCCAAGACAGGACAGTATCTCTTAACTCTCTTTATTAACGAGGAAGTCATTGACTGTGATAACGTGATTCCTTACGTTCATAAGCATGTCAAAGCCAATCCTGAAGAATTAGCTAAAGCTATGAATGGGAAGTTATCACTGGAAGAACGCTTTCTCTTAGATCAGAGCTTAGAAGAACATCGGACGTATCAGGATCTCATTGAAAAATTGACCTGTGAGATTCAGGCTTATATCGAAAAGGAGTTTCCCTGAATAAAATAGATTCCTTCAAACAATTCCTGGTGTGAGCGAGGCATGTGTAGCCACTGTTTTAGCCTTGATTGGAGATGCCTTTGAAACAGATGGACACTTAGCTTCTTGGGCGGGACTTTGTCCTGGTTCTTACGAAAGTGCGGGCATTAAAAAATCTTCACATATTACACAAGGAAATCGCTACAATAAACATGCCCTAACCATGGCAGGCATGATTGCAGGACACTCCAAGAATCCAGATTATAATAGAATTTCACAAAGAGGAAGCAAGATGAAGTCTGTCATTGCTTGTGCTCATAAGATAATCAGAATCATTTGCAAGTTGCTCTCAACATACCAAGCCTATCAAAAAGAAAAGGCGTTAGTACTGAGGTAACAGTTCTAACGCCAAAATTTAAAAATTTTCAATTTTAGTATAGCACAGGAAGTATATTTTTTCGTTTTTTTACTGTATTTTTTCAAATAAAAAGAGGGATTCAAGGTTTCCTCTTCAATTTTATAATAAATATTAACAGAATCATTAATAAAAGTATATAAAAAAATGGTTTCTTAACGACAATTGGAGATTGGAAATACAGTATTATTAAAATCAATAAAAATGATAATATAAATGTATAAGAAAAAAAATGTTTCATTAAAACTCCTTTAATACTCTAAAATAGAATAATAAAAAACTGAAAAACTGATTAATTGAAAATGCAAGTGACACAAAATCATATTGTTTACTCCTATAAACTTATTTCACATTATACAGTATATATCAAAATAAATCAAACTAATGTTTATCAATTCATACAAGTTTATAACTTTTGAGTTTATAATATGCTTTTTATTTTAGTTTGAGTAAATCTCAAAGTAAGTTATGGGCTCCAGTCAGACTAGAAGTCATTGTGACAAAACTGCATGCGTAAGACTTGGTACAATGCAAAGTGAGTATTTACAAGGAATCTCAAAAATGTTATAATAGTCATGTTAAGAGAGGCATTCTTAACATCTCAGTAGTTGTAAAGAAAGGAGAAGAATATTATGGACGCTTATAAAAACAGTTTCGATCTCTTTATTCAAAAAAGACAGTTTAATTTTATTGCACCAGTATTAGTATTAATATTTTTGTTCATAACAAATTCAGCATTACTTGCCTCCACTTTGGGTGTTAGTGTTGGTGCTGCAGCTAAAATTGCTTGGTCCGCATATGGAGCATACAAAGCAGGTTCCTCTATAAAAAATGCTATCGCGCCATTTCTGGGATGGGGAGCTTTGGCATGGTTTGCAGCAGACATTATTATTGGATGGGGAGCTGCCCAACTAATTTCGAGTGCTCCTTTGCAAAATTTGTAGAATTTTGCTGAAGTTTGAAATAAAAGAATAATTTCATTTTTCATTTTATATAACTTTATGGCTACTGAGATTTTTACTTGTAATTATGCATTGTGCGAATTGATTAGTGATGCTATTTAATTTAGTATTGCTCTGGGAGGAAATCTATGAATATTTTAACTTCAAAATATTTGTCATATCTATTAATTATTGTGCAAATTAGTATGTTAACTTTTGTTAATTTAACTGCTCCAGAAATTAACAATTTAAATGTTTCTATGAAATATTTCATATTAATATTATCTTTAATATCGAGTATAGTTGGGATATTTTTTTATAGGTTTGTTACCTATATATGTTTGAGGTTATGTGGAATTCAAGATTTAAAGTCAAAAGTTTATTTTAATAATATTATATACTCATCACTAATCATTAATACTTTACAATTTTTTTTATCTGCTAAGCTTTCTATTGATACAAGTAATTTTTGGCTTCGAATCATAAATCCTGGGAATGTTTTAACACTTGTTATGCTGGCTCTCTATTTGAATTTTTTTGAGTCAAAGAAACCAAAGCAAATTAGTTTATTTTTGGGAATTTTAATTTTATTGAATATATTATCTCAGATATTAACGTTTTATATGGGAGTAAGTAAATGATGCAAATTTCATCATTATTTCGAATACTTATTTTTATTAATAAAATAAGATTCGATATGTTTTGTGAAAAATATTCAATTACACGAAATCAACTAATAGAAAACCTCTTTTTTATCTTCTCATTACTTTTAAAATTTGTAGCAGTTAATCTACTATTACTATTTATATCTGTTTTTGTACTCACAGACATTATTCAAATTAAATGGCTCAGCATCGCAGTTATAAATATGTTTATAATCTACTATTACATGTTTCCATTTGTTATTAGTGGGGAAGGTCAAAAATTAGGTTTTTTAAAATATCTAAGAAGCGGGATTTTTACTAGACATGAATATGAAAAATGTATCAAAAGCGTAATTAGTTATTATAGCCTTTCATATTTAACTTTGTTCGAATTAGCTATTTGGTATATTAATTTTGTTACATACAGGATGTATCATCCTAGTTTAGAAAAAATTCTTTTTATTCTGTTCCTGGAGCATCTCTTTTTGTATCTATACTTTAAAGCCCTAAAGAAAAAGGCAGAAATACATTTGTTTAATAATTTAAAATCAAGAGAAATACCAACTCCAATTACTAATATAATATTCCTAACGTTATTCATAAAGTATTCTGGGAATTTTTTTCATAATATTGCCTTCAAATTCGATATATTTTACTTTTTATTATACTTTACATTAATTATACTTATCATATTCTTTTTTGATTTATTACTCTTAAATAATATAAATCTGTATATCAATACTCCAAATAATAATAAATTTGGAGGAAATATTAAGCTTAGTAGGATAATTAACTCTCGTAATGATGTCAGGAAAGATTTTTATTATAGAGAAATTAATCCAAAATTGAATATCGTTGTAATTTGTTGTGTGATATTTAAGTTTTGGAATGTGGAAGTATTTCTAAAAAATGTGATATTTGTAATTATTATAATAATGCTTACTTCTCACTATAATCAGAGATACCTTCTTAATGAAAAATATTTCGATTATTCAGTGTTGATTAATGATACTAGGAAGAACTTATTGTATTTTGTAAAGAAATTATATTTCTACCCTTTTATTTTTGTTACATATTTGTCTTTTATCATTAATGATAATTATTGGTATATTATACTGAATAATTTAATCTTATTAATAAATATGACAATATTAACCACTTTTTATAGATTCCAAATAGACCTACAAATAGAAGATTCTAAGAAATATAAAAATATCGAATTTTTAACATTTATATTATTGCTTTCTGAATTGGTTATAGTCTATATTTTTTGAGTATTGTTATGGAAAAAAAGACGTTTAAAAAAATTATTGCTGCATGTTTCATATTTATTATCCCGTCTATCTTGGTTTATTTATTCTGGCTTTTTAATGGAAAAATTACAAATAACAGTGATTATATTATTGGGTTTTCAAATATTTCTATGATGAAAATCTTTATTAATAACACAATAATTTGTTTGATCATGGTAGTTTCCGGAAAATATTTCAAAGTTTTTTCTAGTATAGTTTTTTTCTACAATGCAGTACTTTTTTCGTTCTATTTTTTAATATCACTTGAGAACTATGGATCTGAGTTTATATTTTACAAACTTATTTATTACGCACCATTTGAAATTTTTGCTATTTCATATTCTTTGGTTTTAAGCAAAAAAATAAATGAAATTAGTAAACAAACGATTCACTTCAATATTTTTATTATTGAGTTGTTTTTGTTAATCGCTGCATGCTTAGAGACATTAGTAATTCATGGAATATTTTAGAAAATGAGCATTTATAAAGGAGAATTCTGATGTACCTTGATTCTATTACAAAAAAATTTGATCTAGAGGTCTTCTGTGACATTACTTTTGAATTTATCGGAGGCAGACGATATGTGATTTTTGGAAAAAACGGTTCTGGAAAGACAACTCTTCTTAACATTATGAACGGAAATATTTTACCAGATTCTGGAAAATTAGATTTTGCGAAATATAACATAATGTTTATAAGAAATAACTCCATTCCTTTTCCTTTTATGTCTGCTATGGATTTCATAGTTCAAAGTTGTGAACTGAAAAATGTCGTTTATGATAAAATAAAAATTTTGAAATTAATTGATGAATTTGGATTGTCTGAACGAGAGGAAGAATTACTTGTTACATATTCCAAAGGAATGCAATATAAGGTACTTTTGATTATTGCTCTATTATCGAATGTTGATATACTCTTGTTAGATGAACCGTTTTCTGAACTTGATATGGTGACACTGAATAAGTTGGACAACTTATTTAAGACATATATGCAAAGTGCAACATTAATATTTACAAGTCACTCAATTGAGATTGCCAATAAAGTTGCTGATGAAATTCTTATATTGTCTAAAAATGAGTTGAAAACAATAGCACATAAAGAGGAATCTGGTAATTTTGGAATAGTGGAAATAGAGTTAATCAGAAAAATGGAGGAGAAGTAACAGATGAATAAATATAAGTTTATTGCCGAGTATATAAGCCCAGAAGTGATAACTTTCAACCCAAGCTTTATAAAGAAAAATACTATAGAACTTGTTTTAGAATCAAATAGATTATTTGTAAGACGATTAGAAAGGGAAAAACACTTGATGTTAATAGATTTAGGGTGGATTTCTCAAGTGAATGTAAATAAAAAGAAGGACTTAATTACATTTAAAATCAGTACTGGAGAGTTTCGGGGAAAATACATAATCTATAATTTTAGCCATCAAAATGGAATCAAAGAACTTGTTAATTTATTAATTAAAGTTTAATTCAAGTTCAAGTATGTGAGGGGAAAAAATGAATTTGAAAAAATAACCAAAAAGAAATTAGTGATAATTTTACTGATAACATTGATTTTGATTGCATCATCTATCCCACTTCTTTTCTTAATGAAAAATAAAGAAACTCATCACGAAGTTGTTACAACTTATGTAGTTCAGAAACAACCACCATTTGTATTTCAAGGTGTAGTAGTACCAAGTAAGACGCAAAAAGAATTTTACGATTCCAATATAAACAAATTGAATAGTGTAAATGTAACTAGTGGTCAAGAGGTTAAAAAAGGAGACATTCTTTTTTCATACAAAAAACTCTAAGCAGGCAGAACCTGCTAACTCATGACAGAAAAAGAAGTTTAGCTTATAATAAAGATGAACAATACAAATCCGTGGTGCTTAATAGGGCTTTTCCTAGTCTGTACAAAAAACTGGATGAACAAGAGTCATGAGATAACTCGAATATGCCTTGAGCATGAAAATAAAATTACTAGTAGCCTCTTGTTTGTTCTATTGTTCAAATAGTTAACAGGAGGTTTTTATAATGGAAGTCATGATTGAAACGTGTTGTGGTATTGATGTCCACCAAAAGTCTATCGTTTGTTGTGTTCTAGATGGTCCACTAGATACCAATAAGCCAAAGAAAATTCAGAAGAAATTTGGGACAACTACTGTAGCTCTTCACAATGCCTTAGCTTGGATATTAGAAAAACATGTCACACATGTCTTTTTTGAAAGTACTGGCCAATATTGGCTCCCTCTCTTTAATATCTTTTCAGATTCTGATCTCGTCTTAGTACTTGCCAATCCTCAACATATCAAGAATGTACCCGGTCGTTGCGGATTGATTGAACCTTCCTATATCCCTGCCCCTGAAGTGATGCAGTTACGTTTACTGACACGTCGCATGCGTTCTTATAAACAACGTCAAACTCAAGTTAAAAATAAAATTCACAATCTCTTACAACGAGCCAATATCAAGCTAACAAGTTATCTTTCTGATATTTTTTCTAAGACAGGGCGATTACTTTTAAAATTATTTATTAACGGAGAAAGCATTAATGTAGAATCTGTTATCCCTTGTATCCAAAAGCGAGTGAAAGCAAGTACAGAAGAACTTGTTGAAGCGATGGAAGTAAAGTTGTCACTAGAAGATCGCTTCCTCTTAGACCAGAGCTTAGAGGAATATCAGATGTATCAGGAACTCATTGAAAAATTGACCGATGAGATTCAACACTACATCGAAAAGGAGTTTCCCTGAGGAAAATAGGATACTTCAAACTATTCCTGGTGTGAATGAAAACTGTGCTGCCACTATTCTAGCTGAGATTGGACCAACTGTTACAGCCTTTCCATCCGATGCACACTTAGCATCATGGGCTGGACTCTGCCCAGGGTCTTATGAAAGTGCTGGCATTAAAAAATCCTCACACATCACGCAAGGAAATCGATATATCAAACAGGCTTTGACCATGTCGGGATTAATTGCATCTCACTCTAAAGACAGCGCGTTTTCATCTATTTATAGCAAAATTTCCCAAAGAGGAAGTAAGATGAAAGCCGTCATTGCTTGCGCACATAAGTTTCTCAGAATCATTTACAAACTACTCTCTACCAAACAGACTTATCAAAAAGAAAAGGCGCTAGGACTGAGGAAACAGTTTTAACGCCCAAACTAAAAAATTTTCAACTACAGTATAGCACAGGAAGTGATTTTTTGCGCTTTTTTACTGTTTTTTTCAAATAAAGAAGTGCGACCAAAGCTATGATAGAAAGCGTGGAAGCGACTATCCTCCAAGGCATTCACCACTTTTCAATTGTAAAGACAATATAAAGGTGATATTCTAATGGGAAAAACTTTTACAGTTGACCCAATAAGTAAGAGGCGGTTGAGTAATTTGGGTGAAGAAGATAAGTACTACATCAAAGATAATCATGAATCTATAATATCTAAAGAGTACTTTGAAAAAGCTCAGGAGATTAGGTTGCGTAGGGCAGGAAATAAAAAGACAGCTACAAATGTAAATGGAAAACGTGAACGCTATTCAAAAATGTATGCTTTCAGTAGTATGTTGGAATGTGACTTTTGTTACCGGATTACTGCTGATTTTTTAATAGCTTATAACATTTTTAGACGGTTAATAGATTTTGACCGTCTTTCTTAATATTGTCTTACCTATAATAGATGAGCTTATGAGAAGTGTTTAATAAATTAACTTTAGTTCAAAATGTCCAATTTGGACACTTTGAGTGATTTCTTGGTTTTATATATTATACTTTTCTCAGGAGAAAGCTAGATGTACAGACGTTTGAGAGATTTGAGGGAAGATCACGATTTGACCCAAAAACAAATAGCTAAAATACTTTCGTTTACAAACTCAGCTTATGCTAAAATTGAACGGGGTGAGCATTCCTTAACGGCAGATGTATTGGTAACTCTCTCAAACTTTTACGATGTCAGTACAGACTACCTATTGGGATTGACAGATTTTCCTGATAAAATTCGCTTTGGAAAATAATCTCCTCAATTTCATAGAGTGTGAAAATGAGGAGATTTTTTATTTGTTCTTTGACAATTGAATAGTCCAAAATGGTACTTTCCTCATTTGTGGAGCAGATTTGAATGGCTCGCCATGATAAGAGCGACATTAAAACCATCAATAAAATAGAGCGATACTTTATATGCCATGATACAAATGATATACAATGATACTTCTGACCGTTCAGGCTGCCACCGTAAAAGAGCAGTAAGTGAAATTCTTATGATGACTTCATCAGTCATGCCATGGAGGGAAAAATATTTTTTAGGAAGGATGATGTCATGAATATAAAATATATATCTGTCGAAAATTCCATTGCAGAATGGGCCGATAAAAAAGGAATTCTAAAAAGATGGGATGGTTTAAATCAATATACATTGAACAGATGGATTAAAGAAATGCGAGAAAACAGAACATTTTCCATGTATGTAATTAACCCAACCCATAAACTTGTTTTCATTAATCTAGAAGGATTTGAAAGTTTCTTAAGATGGAAGCAAAAGCGGACAAAATAAGGAAGTCATGGTATAATATAGGGTAGTTATTTATTCTATACAACAATGATTTATTTCTTTTTAAGAGTTAAGAGGAATTAAATTATGTATTATGTAACTAAAACAAATTCAAAAGGGCAACCCTTATATCAAGTGGTTGAAAAGTACAAAGATCCACTAACAGGAAAGTGGAAATCAGTAACTGTAAGTTATACTAAGAATACTAGTAGGGCGAGGAAACAAGCTGAAAGAGAGGTTCTTGATAAAATAGATAGACTAACTACTTCATTTGAAAGTCAGTTTAGCCCTGAACTGATTACAACATTTGGAGAGTTAAAAGAAAATTGGTTTCAGACTTGGTGTGTCTCTGTTAAACCACAAACAATTCAGAGAGAACTACTGGTTATGAAGCGTCTTGGGAAAATTATAGGAGATGATTTTTTGTTAGACAGGATTACTCCACTTCTGATGAAAAATAGTCTCAATAAATATTTAGAAATGTATGATGCATCGCCTTCAACAATGACTCATATAAAAAGTACTTGTAATAAGATTTTTAATCATGGTGTGTTATATAATGTCATTAAGTTTTCTCCAATGACTGCGGTAAAACTAGATATTTCACTAGAGAAAAGGCGTAAAGCAAAAGAAAGACATGATTCTAAATTTCTAGAAATCCATGAATTACATGCATTTTTTGATGTGTTACGCCAATGCAGAAATGCAAACTATTATGATCTTGCTATAGTATTATTGCTTACAGGTATTCGAATTAGTGAAGCAGCATTTTTACCATCAGATATTGATTTTGAAAAAGGAATCTTGCATATTGATAAAGCACTTCAATATCATTGTTTAAAAGTTGAACAATTTCATTTTGATACAACAAAAACACTCAATTCAATTAGAGAAGTAGCTTTGCCTGAAGCTGCAAGCGAAGCTATTAAAAGGACAATACAGAGAAATAAAGAGTTTGATGCTTATATGAAGAAACATCCCTGTCCTGCTTTTACACATTCTGAAAGTGTATTTAGAACAGAATACGGCTCTCCAATAACATCAAGCACTTTTCGTCAAATTTTGAAACGAATAGAAGGAAAATTATTGACAAATTGTTTAAGTGACTATGGTTTTAAGTGGGTAAAACATGTTACTCCCCATTCGTTTAGGCATATGCATATTAGTTACCTTCAAAGCAATGAGATGCACATAGCAGTGAAAGATATTATGACTAGAGTAGGACATGCTAACTTTGAGACAACAATGGGCTATACACATAATATAAATCGTTCACAAGAAAATACTGTAAAAGCCTTAAATCAATTTGTAGAAAATCACAATTTCCATTTTGAAGAATTGAAAAGTTATACCTGTAAATATTCCAGAATGATTGAAAAATTCATTGAAACTAGTGATAATAGCAATAAAGTAGAATTAAGTGTTGATGAGTTCAAAGACTTGTTACATCTTAGTCCACGTTACTCACCTAAAAATATTGTTTCAAATTTACTATTAAAAATCAAAAAAGATATTGTCAAATACCACCCACAGTTTGATATAAAGATTGTGAAATCAAGCGAGAATCAAATCAGAGGTTTTTCCATTGCATGGTAGTTTTGGTGTTCGCTTGGTGTTTAGACAATAGTAAAATAAAATAGGGGCTCTAAACCCTTGCTACGAAAGGAAAAAAACTCAATGGCTACTATTCAATGGTTTCCTGGTCACATGTCTAAAGCGCGTCGACAGGTGCAGGAAAATTTAAAATTTATTGATTTTGTGACGATTTTGGTGGATGCACGCTTACCTCTATCTAGTCAAAATCCTATGTTGACCAAAATTGTTGGTGACAAACCAAAACTCTTGATTTTAAACAAGGAAGACTTGGCCGATCCAGCAATGACCAAAGAATGGCGTCAGTATTTTGAATCAAAGGGAATCCAGACTCTAGCTATCAACTCCAAAGAACAAGTAACTGTAAAAGTTGTAACAGATGCGGCCAAAAAGCTCATGGCTGATAAGATTGCTCGCCAGAGAGAACGTGGGATAAAAATTGAAACCTTGCGTACCATGATTATCGGGATTCCAAATGCTGGTAAATCAACGCTTATGAACCGTTTGGCTGGTAAGAAAATTGCCGTTGTCGGCAATAAACCAGGTGTGACAAAGGGACAACAATGGCTCAAAACCAATAAAGACCTTGAAATCCTAGACACACCAGGGATTCTCTGGCCTAAGTTTGAGGATGAAACTGTTGCGCTTAAGTTGGCCTTGACAGGAGCTATTAAAGACCAGTTGCTTCCTATGGATGAGGTAACTATTTTTGGTCTCAATTATTTCAAAGAACATTATCCAGAAAAGCTGGCTGAACGCTTCAAACAAATGAAAATTGAGGAAGAAGCGCCTGTTATTATTATGGACATGACCCGTGCCCTCGGTTTCCGTGACGACTATGACCGCTTTTACAGTCTCTTCGTGAAGGAAGTCCGCGACGGCAAACTCGGTAACTATACCTTAGATACATTGGAAGACCTCGATGGCGACGATTAAAGAAATCAAAGAACTCCTTGCTACTGTCAAGGACCTTGATAGCCCTATTTTTTTAGAGCTTGAAAAGGATAATCGCTCTGGAGTTCAAAAGGAAATCAGCAAGCGTAAAAAAGCTATTCAGGCAGAATTGGATGAGGATCTTCGTTTGGAATCCATGCTTTCCTACGAAAAAGAACTTTTCAATCAAGGATTGACCTTAATTGCTGGTGTTGATGAGGTCGGCCGAGGTCCTCTGGCTGGGCCAGTAGTTGCTGCAGCCGTCATCTTACCTAAAAATTGTAAGATTAGAGGTCTCAACGACAGCAAGAAAATTCCTAAAAAGAAACATCTGGAGATTTTCCAAGCGGTTCAAGACAAAGCCTTGTCAATCGGCATTGGTATCATGGATAATCAGGTCATCGACCAAGTCAATATCTATGAAGCAACCAAACTAGCTATGAAGGAAGCAATCTCCCAGCTCAGTCCTCAACCTGAGCACCTTTTGATAGATGCCATGAAGTTGAAATTACCAATTTCACAAACCTCCATCATCAAAGGTGATGCTAATTCCCTTTCAATTGCAGCAGCTTCCATAGTAGCCAAGGTGACACGTGATGAATTGATGAAGGAATACGATCAACAGTTCCCTGGCTATGATTTCGCTGCTAATGCAGGATATGGAACAGCTAAACACCTGGAAGGACTGAAAAAACTAGGAGTTACCCCTATTCATCGGACCAGCTTTGAACCCGTTAAATCTCTGGTTTCAGGAGAAAAAGAAAGTTAAATTAGAAGGAATGATTATGGAGGAACAGTCAGAAACACTCAGTTCCAAGAAAGAATTTGCCTTTGCCTCGAGTACCATATTATCCCAAGTTGGACGAGGAATCATTGTTGGTCTCGTTGTTGGAATTATAGTTGGATCCTTTCGTTTCTTAATCGAAAAAGGCTTCCACCTGATACAAGGACTTTATCAAGATCAAGCGCACCTAGTGCGCAATCTTTTTATCATTGGTCTATTTTATTTAATAGTTTGTTGGCTCAGTGCGAAATTAACCCGATCAGAAAAAGATATCAAAGGATCAGGAATTCCTCAAGTCGAAGCAGAATTAAAGGGATTGATGACTCTCAACTGGTGGGGAGTTCTTTGGAAAAAATATATTCTAGGAATTCTTGCTATTGCAAGTGGACTTATGCTGGGGCGTGAAGGACCAAGTATTCAACTTGGAGCGGTTGGTGGTAAAGGAATTGCCAAATGGCTCAAATCCAGTCCAGTAGAGGAACGCTCCCTGATTGCCAGTGGTGCTGCAGCAGGATTAGCCGCTGCCTTTAATGCACCAATAGCAGGCCTCCTCTTTGTAGTAGAAGAAGTTTATCACCATTTTTCACGCTTTTTCTGGGTATCTACTCTAGCAGCTAGTCTCGTAGCAAACTTTGTCTCTCTGCTCATATTTGGTCTAACGCCAGTGCTAGATATGCCTGATAATATCCCTCTCATGACCTTGGATCAGTATTGGATTTACCTCCTCATGGGAATTTTTCTAGGACTTTCTGGTTTTCTCTATGAAAAAGCTGTACTCAATGTCGGTAGAGTTTATGACTGGATAGGTCAAAAAATCCGTTTGGATAGAGCTTATTACCCAATTCTTGCCTTCATTCTCATCCTACCAGTCGGAATCTTCTTACCTCAAATCCTTGGTGGTGGAAATCAGCTGGTTCTTTCCTTAACTGAGCAAGATTTTAGTTTCCAAGTTCTATTAGTTTACTTTTTGATTCGCTTTATTTGGAGCATGATTAGCTATGGAAGTGGCCTGCCAGGAGGAATTTTCCTACCAATTTTGGCACTTGGCTCCTTACTTGGTGCCCTAGTTGGTGTTATTTGTGTCAATCTTGGACTTGTCAGTCAAGAGCAATTCCCTATATTTGTCATTCTAGGAATGAGTGGCTATTTTGGAGCAATATCCAAGGCTCCCTTAACTGCTATGATACTCGTAACTGAGATGGTAGGAGATATTCGCAACCTCATGCCACTTGGTTTAGTAACCTTGGTCGCCTACATCATCATGGATCTACTCAAGGGGGCGCCAGTTTATGAGGCTATGTTGGAAAAAATGCTACCTGAAGAAGCGTCAGATGAAGGAGAAGTCACACTCATTGAAATTCCTGTATCAGACAAAATCGCTGGAAAACAGGTTCATGAACTCAATTTACCACACAACGTCCTCATCACAACACAAGTCCATAATGGCAAGAGCCAAACAGTTAACGGCTCAACCAGAATGTATCTGGGGGATATGATTCATCTAGTGATTCCAAAAAGTGAAATTGGGAAAGTCAAAGATTTGTTGTTGTAGCTTTTATTTACATAATTTATATTATGTAAATAGTTGAGTTGATTTATTTAGAAAAACCGATTCTTAGCAATGAGATCGGTTATTTTTTACTGATGAGGCATTTCACATACAAGTAATTGAACTTTGTTAAAAATAAGGCTATAATTAAGTTAGAAATAATAAAAACATAAAGCCAGAAAGGAGTTTACTGTATCAAATCTGTACAGTAAGATTAAAATCATGAAAAAGAAAACAATAGCAATTATACAATGTATTTTGTATCTCATAGCTCCTTATATAGCTCTCTTCAGTTGTGTAGTATTAACAGAAGTTTAGTGGGTGATTTCTTTATTACTTTCCTTATTCTGTTGACTATTTCATTCTGGTTTAGTATTTGGAAACTAGAAAAAGCACTAAATAATGATTCACAATAAAAACTCCAAAAAATTTTTAGTAAAACTAAAAATTTTTGAACTTTTCCCTAGACAGTGGATAAACCCTTGATACCACTGAGTTTAAGGCTTAATGTACACTCTCTAAAAATGTACTTTATAATTGAAATGTACTTTATTTTAAGGCTGGATAAAGTACATTTTTTGATTGAGTGGCTTAGATGCGTAATGTACAAAATCAGTCCCTTTTAAACCCCTTGTAAGCCTAAAAACCTTGATTTAATAAGGTTTTGAATTTCACTTTCGTTACGGTGTACATTTAAAAAATTCCAGTTTTCACTTTGATAACGTACATTTTTAGCTATTTTTGTTCAAAAAAATTTTTTAGTTATTTTTCTTTATTGAATATATTATTTCCTTTCTTTAGAAACTCCTATAACATCTTTCCGAAAAACTATAATTTTCTTGAAAAATAAATTGGTCTATGCTATACTACTAGTAGACTTATTTATGGAGAAAATACATGAAACGTGAGATTTTACTGGAACGAATCGACAAACTAAAACAAATCATGCCCTGGTATGTTCTGGAATACTATCAATCTAAGCTAGCTGTTCCTTACAGTTTTACAACCTTGTACGAATACCTCAAGGAATACGATCGATTTTTTAGCTGGGTTTTGGAGTCTGGCATTTCAAACGCTGATACAATGGCCGATATCCCTTTATCAGTCTTGGAAAATATGTCAAAGAAAGATATGGAATCCTTTATCCTATATCTACGAGAACGACCTTTGCTGAATGCCAATACAAGCAAGCAAGGTGTCTCTCAGACAACCATCAATCGGACCTTGTCGGCACTTTCTAGTCTTTACAAGTATCTGACTGAGGAAGTTGAAAATGACCAAGGAGAACCTTATTTCTATCGTAATGTAATGAAGAAAGTTTCAACCAAGAAAAAGAAAGAAACACTTGCTGCCAGAGCTGAAAACATCAAACAAAAGCTCTTTCTAGGTGATGAAACAGAAGGTTTCCTGACTTATATCGACCAAGAGTACCCACAACAGCTCTCAAATCGCGCGCTCTCCTCATTCAATAAAAATAAGGAACGTGATTTGGCCATTATAGCCCTTCTCTTGGCGTCTGGTGTCCGCCTATCTGAAGCTGTTAATCTAGATCTAAGAGACCTCAATCTCAAGATGATGGTTATTGATGTCACTCGAAAAGGGGGCAAACGTGACTCGGTCAATGTCGCTGCCTTTGCAAAACCTTATTTAGAGAATTATCTAGCCATTCGAAATCAACGCTATAAGACGGAAAAGACGGATACAGCACTCTTTTTAACACTCTATAGAGGTGTTCCCAATCGTATTGACGCTTCCAGCGTGGAAAAGATGGTTGCTAAATACTCTGAGGACTTCAAGGTCCGTGTAACTCCCCACAAGCTCCGCCATACCCTAGCAACTAGGCTCTATGATGCCACTAAATCGCAAGTTTTGGTTAGCCACCAGCTAGGACACGCCAGTACACAAGTCACTGACCTCTATACCCATATCGTCAATGATGAACAAAAGAATGCTCTGGATAGTTTGTGAATTACATAAAATAAATTATGTAAAATATAGCTCATAAAAAGAAGCTGCTAAAACAAGCAACTTCTTTTTAATTTATCCCACTACCGCTTCAGCGATTTCTTCACGGCTAATACCAGCGAAGTAGCGTGTAATATCAATAGTTTCTAGAGCTTTAAGGACATCTTCACGTTCGTATTTGACGCCACGAAGGACATCTTCTACAGCTGCAACGTCCTCAATACCAAAGAAGTCTCCATAAATCTTAATATCTTGGATTTTTGATTCGACGACATTAGCAAAGACTTCAACCTTACCACTGGTGAATTTTGTCCCACGACGGACGTTAAATTCCGGTGATTTGCCGTAGTTCCAGTCCCAAGTTCCAAACTTAGTATCCTTGATGCGATTGATTTCAGCCAATTCTTCTTCTGAAAAGACGTATTCAGTCATCTCTGGGTACTCTTTTTTCATGTATTCCAAGAGCAAATCACGGAATTCTTCAACTGTGATTTTTTCTGGTAATTCATTGACAATATTGGTTACACGAGCACGGACGGATTTGACACCTTTTGATTCAAATTTATCTTTTGAAACCTTAAGGGCATTTGCGAGGACTGACAAATCAACGTCAAAGAGCAAGCAACCGTGGTGCATGATACGGCCATTGATATAGGCTTGGGCATTGCCACAGAATTTCTTGCCATCAATCTCAAGATCATTACGACCTGTGAACTCAGCTTTAACCCCAAGTTGAGCCAAAGTATTGATAACTGGAGTTGAGAAGCTCTTAAAGTCAAAAGCCTTGTTTTCATCTTCTTTTGAAATGATCGTGTAGTTGAGGTTATTTAAATCGTGGTAAACAGCTCCACCACCACTGATACGGCGGACCACCTCAATACCATTTTCTCGAACATAATCACGGTTGATTTCTTCGATAGTGTTCTGGTGACGACCAACAATGATAGATGGTTTATTGATCCAAAGAAGGAAGATTTGATCCTCATCCAAAAGGTGTTTAAAGGCGTATTCTTCCAAGGCAATATTAAAGGCAGTGTCGTTTGAATGATTGATAATGTATTTCATGATATCCCTTTATACGATAGAGACTGGAAAGATATTTTCCAGTCTAGTCTATCTTTCTTTTATTTTTTCTTAGGTGAATGGATAGCCATTCCTAAAACATCCGCAAATGCTTCGTACATCACTTCAGAGTAGGTTGGGTGTCCGTGGATAGTCTTCAACATTTCTTCAACAGTGATTTCCATTTCGATAATGCTCGATGCTTCATTGATCAATTCTGCAGCTGCAGGACCGATGATATGAACACCAAGGATTTCTCCATATTTCTTATCTGCAATGACTTTTACGAAACCTTGAGCAGCATCTGAGGCAATAGCACGACCGTTAGCAGCAAAGTTGAACTTACCGATGGCAACATCGTATTTCTCACGGGCTTGTTCTTCAGTCAAACCTACTGCTGCTACTTCAGGAAGAGTGTAGATAGCTGCAGGAGTCAGATTCAATTTGGCAACAGCGTGATTTCCTTTAAGGGCGTTTTCAGCGGCAACTTCACCCATACGGAAGGCAGCGTGAGCCAACATCTTAGTACCGTTGATGTCACCTGGTGCGTAGATACCTGAAACAGAAGTTTCCATGTATTCGTTGACCTTGATGCGACCACGATCCAATTCAAACTCAACCTCTCCAATACCTTCAAGGTCTGGCACACGACCGATTGAAAGGAGAGCTTTGCTTGCGATGATATCGTCTTTTCCTTCAACCTTGATACGAAGTTGACCATTTTCCTCGATGATTTCTTGCAGTTTAGTACCAGTCAAGATGGTCATTCCTTTACGCTCAAGGATCAAGCGAAGGTTCTTAGACACTTCTGCATCCATAGCTGGCACGATACGGTCCATCATTTCGATAACAGTCACTTTTGAACCAAATGTCATGAAGGCTTGACCGAGTTCGATACCGACAACTCCACCACCGATGATAACAAGACTTTCTGGAACTTCGTTCATTTCAAGAATGTCGTCACTAGTCATGACAAGTGGAGATTCCATACCAGGAACGTTGATTTTGCTGACTTTTGAACCACCAGCAAGGATGATTTTCTTGGTTTCAAGCAATTCAGAACCATTTACCAAGACATTCTTGTCTTTAGTAATAGTACCGATACCCTTATGAACAGTAACTCCGTAGCTACGAAGAAGACCTGCAACTCCACCGACAAGGGTATTGACAACTTTGGACTTGGTTTCAAGGAGTTTGTTCATATCTACAGTGAAGTTTGGATTTTCGATTACGATACCACGGTTTGCGGCATGACCGATGTTTTCAATAATTTCAGCGTTATGAAGGTAGGTCTTGGTTGGAATACAACCACGGTTCAAGCAGGTTCCACCAAGTTCAGATTTCTCAACAAGGGCAACCTTACCGCCGAGTTGGGCAGCTTTAATGGCTGCAACATAACCAGCAGGACCTCCACCAATCACAACGATATCAAAAGCATCATCGCTCTTACCATCATCGTTTGAGGCACTTGCTGCAGGTGCTGGGCTAGCTTCTGGCGCTGCGGATCCAGCTGTTGGGATATTTTCCCCTTCTTCGCCAAGGTAACCGATAACTTCCGTTACAGGGACTGTTTCACCGTCCCCTTTAAGGATAGCAATCAAGTACCCATCTTCTTCTGCTTCCAATTCCATGCTGACTTTATCAGTCATGATTTCCAAAAGGATTTCTCCTTCTTTTACAAATTCTCCGACTTTTTTATTCCATTGGACGATTTGTCCTTCTGTCATATCCACGCCGGCTTTTGGCATAATTACTTCTAAGGCCATGTCTTCCTTCCTTTATCTATATTTTTAAAATGAATACTCTTGTTCTTAAATCAACATTGAGATTGGATTTTCAATCAATTCTTTCAAGTCTTTCATAAACTTAGCACCAGCCATACCATCTACGACACGGTGGTCAATTGTTAAACCAAGACTCATGATTGGGCGAATCACAATTTCACCATTGACGACAGCTGGTTTCTCAATTGTCGAGCTCACACCAAGGATAGCTGAGTTGGGTTGGTTGATGATCGGACCAAAGGACTGAACGCCAAACATTCCCAAATTACTGATTGTGAAGGTTGAATTTTGAAGTTCACTTGGAGCCAATTTGCCATCCAAGGTACGACCGATGACATCCTTGAAGGCTACAACCAGTTCTGAAAGACTCATCTTCTCAGCATTGTAAACAACAGGTGTCATCAATCCATTATCCATCCCAACTGCCATGGCAAGATTGACATAGTTGTGAGTGATAATGGTCTTGCCATCTTCTGTCAATGAAGCGTTGATATAAGGATGCTTCATCAAGGTTTTCACAACAGCAAGTGAAAGAAGGTCTGTTACAGTAGTCTTCTTCCCAGTTGCTTCCATGATTGGTTCAAGCACCTTCTTACGAAGAGCCAACATTTCAGTCATATCAACTTCATAGTTGAGGGTGAAGGTTGGCGCAGTTAGGTAAGATTCAACCATACGTTGGGCAATAACTTTACGCATTGGTGTCATTGGAATACGTTCAATTTCACCGTATGGTGTTACGTTATCAGGAACTTCTTCCACTTTTTCAATCTGAGCAGGAGACTTGATGGTATCGTTTTCAATATTTTCAGGAAGCAAGGCCAAAACATCCTTCTTCATGATTTTACCACGATGACCAGTTCCTTGGATTTCCTGCCAAGCAATGTTATGTTCGAGAGCAATTCGTTTTGCAAGTGGCGAAATGCGAACCACGTTTGTGTCTTTATAAGTTTCCACGTCTTCTTTGTGGACACGACCGTTTGCACCTGAGCCAGAAACGTCGTAGAGGTTGATCCCTAAATCATCCGCTAACTTTCTAGCCGCAGGAGTCGCTCTTAGCTTGTCATCAGCCATGACCTCTCCAATTCTATTTATGATATTAAGCGCGCAGAGAACTCTGCACCTAAAAGATACAAAGTTTCTCGTCTGCTTTATTTTATTTACATAACTTATGTTATGTACTATTCTTTATTATATGTCTTACGGATTGCTTCTTTAATGCTTTCAACTGTTGGAATCATTGCATTTTCTAGGTTTTGCGCGTAAGGCATTGGCACATCTTCTCCTGCGCAACGGCGGATTGGTGCATCTAGATAGTCAAATGCTTCTGACTCTGAAATAATAGCTGAAATCTCGCCGATATAGCCGCTTGTTTTGTGAGCATCGTTGACCAGAACAACCTTACCAGTCTTCTTAACAGAATTGATGATAATATCCTTATCAAGCGGTACCAATGTACGTGGGTCAACGACTTCTACAGAGATGCCTTCTTCTGCCAATTCTTCAGCAGCTTGAACCACACGACGAAGCATTTTACCATAAGTAACAACTGTTACATCTGTACCTTCGCGTTTGATTTCCCCAACTCCTAGTGGGATTGTGTAGTCTGGATCAACTGGTACTTCCCCTTTTTGGTTAAATTCTGACTTGTACTCAAGAATGATAACAGGGTTATTATCACGGATAGAAGACTTAAGTAATCCTTTCATGTCCGCAGGTGTACCTGGCGCTACAACCTTAAGTCCTGGAATGTGAGTAAACCAAGACTCTAGAGATTGCGAGTGCTGGGCTGCAGAACCCACTCCATTACCAGCAGCGCATCGAACAGTCATTGGAACCTGACCTTTACCACCAAACATATAACGTGTTTTAGCGGCTTGGTTGACAATATTGTCCATGGCAATAACCGAGAAGTCCATAAAGGTCATATCGACGATTGGGCGAAGTCCTGTCATGGCTGCTCCTGCTGCAGCTCCAGAGATGGCAGCTTCAGAAATCGGACAATCACGAACACGTTCTGGACCAAATTCTTCAAGCATTCCGACAGAAGTACCGAAGTCTCCTCCGAAGACACCAACATCTTCTCCCATCAAGAATACATTTTCATCGCGACGCATTTCCTCAGACATAGCAAGGATAATGGTGTCACGGAACGACATTGTTTTTGTTTCCATTTTATCTCTTTCTCCTTAGTCTGCGTAAATATCTTCAAAGGCTGATTCAAGCGGTGGGAATGGACTTTCCTCTGCAAATTTAACAGAAGCTTCTACTGCTTCCTTTACTTGCGCTTGGATTTCTTCCAATTCTTCCGCACTTGCAATGTTATTTTCAATAAGGTACTTGCGAAGATTTTCGATTGGGTCTTTTTGTTTCCACAATTCCACTTCTTCACGGGTACGATATTTACCAGGGTCAGATGATGAGTGACCAAGCCAGCGATAAGTTACACTTTCAATCAAGACTGGGCCATTGCCACCACGAACATGGTCTACAGCTTTCTTAAAACCTTCATAAACGTCGATGACATTGTTTCCATCTTCGATGAACATTCCAGGAATTCCGTAAGCAGCACTACGTTGATAGATATGCTCCACATTAGTCATTTTCTTGATATCCGCAGAGATACCATAGCCGTTGTTGATGCAGTAGAAAATGACTGGCAGATTCCAGATAGAAGCCATGTTCACTGCTTCGTGGAAGACACCTTCGTTGGTCGCACCATCTCCAAAGAAGCAGACAACGATTTTTCCGGTATTTTGCATTTGCTGACTGAGGGCTGCACCGACAGCGATTCCCATACCACCACCTACGATACCATTGGCACCGAGGTTACCAGCATCAAGGTCAGCGATATGCATAGAACCACCTTTTCCTTTACAGGTTCCAGTGTATTTCCCAAGGATTTCAGCCATCATTCCATTTAGGTCAATCCCTTTAGCAATAGCTTGCCCGTGACCACGGTGGTTTGAGGTGATTAGATCATCTGGATTGAGAGCTAACATAGCCCCCACGTTAGCGGCTTCCTCTCCAACAGAAAAGTGCGTCATTCCTGGCACTTTCCCTTTCTTTACTAATTGCGCAATTTTTAAGTCCATACGACGGATTTCTTCCATCTTACGGAACATCTCTAGCAAAAGATTTTTATCTAAAGTTGACATCTTCTTGCCTTTCTAACTTTCTTCTTACCTTACTATTTTACCGTTTTTGGAAAATACTGTCAAAGTTTTTCTCAAGTAAATTTCACAAAATAAAAAAGAAAACCCAATGAGAACAAGGGATTTCCTTAATAAGAATATTTTTTCACAAACTTTTTATCATTTAGATTTTTCTAAAAATTCAAATCTCTTCATAATCACAGTTAAACGCCAACGATAAAGTGCCCCACTCACAATCAGACTAATAATCAAACCGATCCAGTAAGAATAAGCTCCAAAATCTGTTAGAGAGTCGAATACCATAGCTACTGGGATTGCTACGCCCCAATAGCCAACCAAACCAAGGTAAAAAGGAATAACGGTATCCTTATACCCCCGCAAAATTCCCTGAAGCGGTGCCGCAAAGGTATCTGCTAACTGGAAAAAAAGACTATAAGTCAAAAAGCGCGCTGTCAAATCGATAAATTCTGGGTCGTTACCATAAAGACTGGCCACATTTCCTCTAAAAATGTAAAGGAAAGATAAGGTGAAGGCCGCAAAAATGAGGGCGGTCCCTCTTCCTAAACCAATATAGGTTTTCGCATCATCAAATCGCTTGGCTCCTACTTCATAGGAAACGACAATAGCCATAGCCGATGAGATACTCATAGGAAAGGCGTACATAAGACTTGAAAAGTTCATGGCTGACTGGTGACTAGCGATAATCAAGGACGAGAACTTAGCCATAATCAAGCCAACCACGGAAAAGATAGCCACTTCGGCAAAGACAGTTCCCCCTATAGGAAGACCTAAGCGAACTCCTTCCTTGATTTTATCCATATTAAGCGGAATGCGTTTCTCAAAATGCAAGGATTTGAGCTTCTCCTGTTTAAATAAAACCAGAACAGAAATTCCCAACAAGACCCAGTAGGCCAAAGAAGTCCCTAAACCAGCACCAGCCCCTCCCAGTTCTGGAACACCAGAGGCCCCGTAAATCAAAAGATAGTTAAATCCACTATTGAGAGGAAGTAACAAAAGCATGAGATACATGGAAAGTTTGGTCAAGCCCAGCGAATCCAGCAAGGAACGAATGACACTAAAGAGCAACAAGGGGATAATTCCGATAGATAAAAACCAGAGATAGCGAACCGCTACTGCAGCCACTGGTGCTTCTAGTCCGATATGATTCAAGATTGGTGGTGCCAAGAAAAGTACCATCCCCAGCAAGACCACAGATAGGCACAAGGCCAAATAGATGAACTGGTAAAAATCGGATGCAACTTCTTCCTTTTTGCCTCGACCAAGATGGTGCCCAATGATGGGCACCAAGGCCGATACAATCCCTGTTAGAAAGGTAAAGAAAGGATTCCAGATACTGGTTGCCATAGACACACCAGCCAAGTCCATGGTATTGTATTGACCTGTCATAGTCGTATCAACAAAGGAGGCAGAATAATTGGCAAATTGATAAATCAGGATAGGGAAAAATATCTTTAAAAATAAGATAAACTTGTCTTTAAAATGATGGGTTTGGTACATATAGGCTCTCTATTCTTTTTGTTTACAGAGCAGACTCCCACCTAGTTTTGATAGACAATTTGTCCCTTACAGATGGTATATTTAACCTGCCCTTTTAAAGTTTCACCGATGAATGGTGAATTAGCTGCTTTCGAAGCAAAATAGGAGTCCACAAAGCGGTCAACCTTAGCATCAAAAATAGTAATGTCCGCTGGACCATTCTCAGCCAAGTAACCTGCTTCAAAATTGTAAAGCTTGGCTGGGTTGTATGTCATCTTTTCGAGTAATTCCATCAAGCTTAACTCACCAGCTTCCACCAAATAGGTCAAGCCGAGAGACAGGGATGTTTCTAAGCCAGTCATACCAGATGGCGCTTTGGTAATATCTTCGACATTTTTCTCATCCGCATGGTGAGGCGCATGGTCAGTCGCGATAACTGTGATGACACCTGACTTGAGACCTTCAATCACGGCACGACGGTCTGATTCCAAACGAAGTGGAGGATTCATCTTGGCATTGCTACCTTGTGTCAAAAGGAGTGCTTCGGTCTTAGAAAAATGCTGTGGCGCTACTTCTGCTGTGACTTGCGCACCCAAACTTTGAGCGAACTCAACTACTTTAACACTTTCTTCCTTAGACAAATGCTGGATATGAACATGGGCCTTGGTTGCATAGGCAATCATGACATCACGCGCCATCATAGCATACTCAGCCACCCCAGTTGCACCACAGATATGGAAATGTTCTTTAGCAATATTTTCGTTAAAGCCAAGAACACCGTTCAAACCTGGATCTTCCTCATGAAGACTAATAAAGGTATTAAGCTTTTTAGCTTCTTCCATGGCTTCCTTGACAACTTTACTGCTTTCAAGCGGAATACCGTCATCAGAAAAACCAACTGCTCCAGCTTCTAAAAGTGCCTTAAAGTCAGTCAAATCTTGTCCATTAAAATCCTTAGTAATAGTCGCAACCGTCTTAACATTAATCTTCTCTTTGGCAGCTGACTGAAGAACTTCTTGCAAGGTCTCTACATCCGAGATGGTTGGACTAGTATTAGCCATCATGACGACAGTAGTAAAACCACCTGCAGCGGCTGCTAGGGCACCCGTATGAATATCTTCCTTGTGGGTTTGACCAGGTTCACGGAAATGAACATGAATGTCAACCAAGCCAGGAACAACTACTAGACCACTAGCATCAATTATTTCTGCTCCTTCTTCCTTGATCTCAGGCGCAATTTTGATAATTTTCCCATCTTGAACTAAGACATCACACACTTGGTCTAAACCAGACTTGGGATCCATTACACGACCATTTTTGATTAGTAGCATCTGCTTTCTCCTTTATTCATAGAAATCAACTTGGGTATCCAACAATTTATCCCCATCATAAACAAACTTAGCTGAAAAGAAGGGTTTATCCTCTAAAAGCCACTCAACAAAGGTGTGGTCACCTTCCCAAGTCGGCTTGCTCAAAACCTCGTCATAGGGAACCCATTCTAGCGTTCCCTCGTTGCAGTCAATCAAGTCGCCCTCAAACTCCGTCACCTTAAAAACATAGGTATACCAGTCTAAATCTGGCGTGAATTCAGGAAAAGTGATAACACCTTTTAGAACTGGTTTGGCTTTGAGCCCTGTTTCTTCAAGGATTTCACGCGCTGCACATTCCTGAGGCGTCTCTCCTCGCTCTAGCTTACCACCCACACCAATCCATTTCCCTTCATGAACATCATTGGGTTTCTTATTACGGTGAAGCATGAGCAGTTCTTTCCCGTTATCAATGTAGCAAATTGTCGCTAACTGAGGCATATTTTCTCCTTATCTAAGCCAATCGATTGGCTCTTGTCCTGTCTCTTTTAAGAATGCATTGGCTTTGGAAAAAGGCTTGGAACCCCAAAATCCTCTATAAACCGACAAAGGACTGGGATGGGCTGATTCGATAATCAAGTGATGAGGATTGGTAACTAAGGCCTTCTTCTTACGTGCATAAGCTCCCCAGAGTACAAAAACGACTGGTCTATCTAGATGATTGACCACATGAATCACAGCATCTGTAAAAGGCTCCCAGATCTGCCCAGCATGACCATTGGCCTGTCCAGCAGGAACTGTCAAACAAGCATTAAGAAGCAAGACTCCTTGCTCAGCCCAAGCTGTCAAATCATGAGATTTCTTAACCCCGATATCATCTGACAATTCTTTCAAGATATTTTGCAAGGATGGTGGAGCTGGGATAGAGTCCGGTACAGAAAAACTCAAGCCCTGCGCTTGACCTGGCCCGTGATAGGGATCTTGCCCTAGAATCACCACCTTAACTTCTTCAAGCGGTGTTGTCAAGAGAGCTTGAAAAACCTTTTCCTTGGGCGGATAAACAGTACCCTGAGCATAGACCTGCTCCATAAACTGATTGATTTTCCCGAAATAACCCACAGGTAATTGCGCCTTAATCAAAGCATGCCAAGACGAGTGTCCCATAGCCGACTCCTTCATTTTTACTGCCTCTATTATAGCAAAAAGTGGCTATCTAAACCACTTTTTACAGTTTATCTAAACAATCCAGAAAGTCTTTGTAAGAATGGACTTCGTAGGTTGGCTGGGCTTGTGTGGGATTTTCGAGGTGATGAGGATTGTACCAGATAGTGTCAATCCCCGCATTATTGCCACCTTGGATGTCTGCAGTTAGAGAATCTCCAATCATCAGCGTCTTTTCTTTACTAAATCCAGCAATCTGTTGACCAATTTTTTCATAAAAGAGAGCATCTGGTTTTTGTGTTTGCAATTGCTCAGAGATAAAAACTTGATTGAAATAAGGTGCCAGGCCAGACTGAGCCAAACGCCCTGTCTGAATGGCAGTAATGCCATTTGTCGCAGCGTACAGCTCATAATCACGCTCGATGAGGCTATCTAAAAGTTCATGAGCACCTGAAAAAGTTTGCCCCTGTTGGGCAAGGTAAAATTGGTAACGCTGGGCTAGAAAACTACCGTCTTTTTCCTGTCCAAAATGAGCAAATAAACGAGAAAAGCGCGTGTTAACCAGCTCTTGTTTACTAATTTTCTTTTGCTCCAAGTCCTTCCAGAGAGCCTTGTTCATAGGAACGTAATAGTCTTTATAGGCCTGAATATCTGCAACCCCTTCTTCTTTTAGAAGTTGCGTCAAAGCCACATCCTCAGCAGCATCAAAATCAAGAAGAGTGTGGTCGAGATCGAAGAGTAGAAATTTGTAGGACAATTTGAGAGTTTTCCTTTCTAAGATAAACAACTTTCACTTCAGCCAGCTGTTTAATGTAAAAACTTAAAAGTGGTAAAGTATAACAAAAATAATAGTTCCAATTGATTAACTAACACATACTATTCTAGTGAATTATAAAAAAATCTTCTATAAATTCGAGCAATAGTTAAAATACCTACAAATATGACTCCCAAAATAGATAATACTATTTTCACAAAACTCATTTCAGAGCCTATTACATAGATATGAAAAAGAGGGGCTAGTCCTACGCATAGAGATAATAGATAACTACTAAATCTTATCTCACCAATTCCTGCAAAAAAATGTTTCATTTTAAATATCCCCATTTTACCTTTCATCTTTATAATCCACTAGCAAATCTATTGGCTTCTCTTTTTTTTGAAAAGTCTTGACAACAAATTTACTCCACTTAATGCTACTAAGACTTCAATGGGAAAAAAATAGTAATCCCATATCAAATGAGAAATCAGCAATGTTAGAAATAGTATACAGTCAATATAACTATTCTGAAAATACTCTGTAATTACATAATACAGAAACACCACAACCATCAAAATTAAAACAACCATCATAATACTATCATCCTGTTCTTAATTTATTGTCACTTTTTCCATCCCATTCATCAATAGCATTAAAAAATCCAATCAATAAATGATTACCTACTCACGAACGCTATTTCCAATTTAATGTGGCATTGCTAGGATAGTGTTCTACGATGGACAACTTCGTTTTTATCTCTTCGTCAACTAGATAAGATATCCTTTCTCTACCTGATTTGATTTTAAAGAGAAATAAGATTTAACCATATCTATCTCATTTCTTATTTTTAAATAGTTCATACTCTTTTTCTCTGATAAAGGGAAGTGAGAAATTAGAAAAAATTAGTAGAATTGAAAACAGATATTCGTCTTTTTGTATCACTAAAACATAACCTAAAAATATATAGACAATCAAATCTAGTACAAAAAGAGAAAATATCCTCCTTTTCATTACTTTACTTGTCTTAAAAATTCCGTTTAATAGAACCTTTATCGTAGTATCTACACAAATTTTTATCAAAAAGATAAGAGTCAATACACGATTATCAACTGTACCATGAAGAATAAATGGAAATATAGTTAATATAAAACTAGAAATCTCTAAATATTTTATCCAAGGAGATTGAGACATCTTACTTTTAAACTGACTGATTTTCCTATACTCACTAGCTAATCTAGTATCAAAATCTTTACCAATTTTATTAAAGATTAAAAACTCCAGGATAAAATTACTTATTAATACGATATAAGTAGAAACGTTTCCTGGGAAAAATTTATTGATTAAAATTGGAAAACTCATTAACAGGATCGAGTTTATAGCCAAACAAATAGATACTATTTTATTCTTCACAGAGTATATAGGTAGCGATACTATTGAATAGAGAAACGCTAAAAAAATAAGCACGAAATACTCTGTGCTGCTAATTAGCGGCGCCCTTAATGATAAAAATAGATAGGCACCCCACACGATGATATGCGCTTTACGAATTGACTCTAGATTACTCATCTACCTACTCCTAATATTTAAAGGGAATCCATTTTTAGTTTACATTCTCTTTCAAACAAGTCATAAGCATTTTATGATATTTCCTTCTTCTACATTAGGTAAAGTTGAAATACATTTTTTGCAAGTGAAAATATTATTATTATTTGAAACCCCCAAATATCTATCCCTTTTCTAGACCTAAACCAAGTCAGATTAAAGATACAAATATAATGATAAGGCTTTCTTTTACTTTAGACTACCATAAAACAAGGAATCTTTCAACAAAATTCATTGGCAAACTACTATTCTAGAAGATTGACAGCTCAAATCTTTCAGAATAGAACAATCCTAACTATCGAATATCCTAACTTCATAAATATCCATGTAATTCTAGACTTAGAATTCCTATAAACTAAATGTTTTCGCACTCTTCTAAAACATTGATTGCCTTAAATTTTAATTTTTGAAGGATTCTAAAGCTAGAATAGTCCCATCACAATCAGTTTTGAATTATTATACTCAATGAAAATCAAAGAGCAAACTAGGAAACTAGCCGCAGGCTGTACTTGAGTACGGCAAGGCGACGTTGACGTGGTTTGAATTTGATTTTCGAAGAGTATTAACAATTTAGAAACGCTATGATTCCACTCCTTTTACATTAAAAAGGAACTGCATAAAGCAATCCCTTTCTGATTTTGAAATTATTTACTTAAAATTTGATAGTTGAGATAATCAATAACTCACCTATAAAAGAAATGATAGGATGATTCCTTATTTATTGATTTCAAGCTCCGACAACTGTGTTTGAATAACTGACAGTTCTGCACCAGCCTGAAGAAGAGCAGCTGCAGTATAGGCACCTTCTACAATTGGAACCCTATTGATCATGATACTTTTATCACTGAAATCAGCTACCATTTCTAAGTTCATTTTAGCAGAACCTAGGTCAAAAAAAGCTAATAAAGTATCTGCTGGATTTTCGGAAACAACCCTATCTACTTGATCAAAACTTGTTCCAATTCCTCCATCTTCGGTTCCTCCTACATAAGTAATCGGAACATCTTTAGCTACTTCACTAATCAGTTCAACAACACCTTGTGCAATGTTTTTGGAATGTGAAACGATAACAAGACCAACACTTCCCATTAAACCACCCCAGTTTCTAAAAGAGCAGTAAAGAGTAATCCTGATGAGAATGATCCAGGATCAATATGTCCAAGAGAACGTTCTCCTACATAAGATGCCCTTCCTTTAGTTGCAAGTAAATCTTTGGTAGCATTCACTAGCTTATCAATAACCTCTTGAGTCAATTGACCAGCAGACAAGGCAGCAATAACAGGAGTCCAAACATCAACCATTGTCTTTTCTCCAACTTCTGCTTTCCCACGTTTGACAATCATATCCAAACCACTTTGTAAGATTTCCTCTATTTTCGAATTTGAATCAGCCTTGGCCATGCCCATAAAAGCAGAGCCATACAAGGGACCAGAAGCACCACCTACCTTACTCAGTAGTTGCATTGAGACAAGTTTAAAAACATCACTGCTAGTCTCAAATTGCTTTCCTTCTAAGTTTTCCATAACTGCAGCCATGCCACGCGCCATATTTCCACCGTGGTCTCCATCTCCTATAGGAGTGTCTAGCTCACTAAGGTAATCTTTCTGTTCTTGAATCTTTTTATTAAAAAGCTTCATCCATTCAAGAGCTTGTTCAGCATTCATGAAACATTTCCTCCTTGAGTTTTACCAAGCTGGTGTAGTAACAGGTGCATTTAGAGCATCCAACCACTCATCATCTGCCAATCGAATCAATGTTAATGACAAGCCAGCCATATCAATTGAGGTCATATAGTTTCCAATTTTCTTAAACGCCAACTCAACACCTTTTTCATGGAGTAATTTAGCCACATCATTTGCAAATACATATTGCTCCATAAGAGGAGTGCTTCCTAAACCATTAATGAGAAGGCCATAGCGTTCTCCAGCTTTAAGTTGGAAACCTTCAGATAATTTTTCAACCAATTCTGAGGCCAATTGTGCTGAAGGTTGCATTTTCTCTTTCTTATATCCCGGTTCACCGTGGATACCAACTCCATATTCAAATTCATCATCTTCTAGAACAAATCCTGGTTTCCCAACTTCAGGAACAGTTGCTCCAGACAAGGCCAGCCCAATTGTTTTAATTTCTAACACAAGTTTATCGGCCAAGTCCTTCATTTCAGATAATGATTTACCAGAACGAGCCGCATCTCCCAAAATTTTATGGACTAATATAGTACCTGCGACACCTCGACGACCTTGGGTATAGAGACTATTTTCAACCGCAATATCATCATCGACTACAACACTTGCTACATCAATACCTTCCATTTCAGCAAGTTCTTGTGCAATTTCAAAATTCATGATGTCCCCAGAATAGTTCTTGATGACCATGAAAACTCCAGCACCTTCATCAGCCGCCTTGATGGCTTCTAAAATTTGGTCCGGAGTAGGTGAAGTGAAGACTGCTCCACAAATGGCAGCAGACAACATTCCATCTCCTACAAATCCAGCATGACTTGGTTCATGTCCTGAACCTCCACCTGAAATGAGTCCAACTTTTCCTGTCTTTTCTGCCTTTCTAACGATGACATCAAAACCATCTAAGCGTTCTACCAAGTCATCATGCATAAATGACAATCCCTGCAACATTTCATCAACAACTTGTGTCGGTTCATTTATAATTTTTTTCATGAGAAACTCCTTTCGGCATGTATCTTTGTTTTCGCTTTCATTATATATTTTTTATTGCTAGATGATAAGGGACAGATTCTATTATTTGTCCCCTTTTAAACCCGTTTAAAACATTTTTTTGGTAAAATGAAGTAAGTAAAAGAAAGGCTTCCTATGGCATCATCACTTATTACAAAAAAACGGATTACCAAGGCATTTAGAGACCTTTTAGCTACTAGAGAATTTGACAAAATCTCCATTGTAGATATCATGGAATCAGCTGGCATTCGTAGACAGACCTTTTATAATCACTTTCTTGACAAATATGAACTGCTAGACTGGATATTTGAAAATGACTTAACCGAGTATATCACCAATAACTTGGACTTCATTTCAGGCCAAAAACTATTACAAGAATTATTTTTTTATTTCGAACAAGAGCGTGATTTTTATATTCAACTTTTTGATATTCAAGGGCAAAATAACTTCTATGACCACTTTATCAGCTACTGTCGCTTGCTTGTATCAAAAATTTTAAGAGAATACGGTCAGATTGATATCGATTCATCTGCTTATACTTGTTTTTTGTTAGACTATCATTCACACGCTCTAGCAGAAATCGTGAAAGCTTACGTCAATAAAAAAAGTCCAGTTCCACAACCAGACTTTCTAATCATGACAATTATTGGAAAGAGACCACAATGACATTTATTTCAAATCATAAACAAAAAATTATTTCAAGTTACATTTCGGCAACTGTCAGCAGTCATCCTGAATTAGAAAAACACCCTACTTTACCACTAGTCTATCAAAAAAATCGCAATCCTCATCAGGTTCCAATATTGTCGGGTGGAGGTTCCGGTCACGAACCTGCGCATATTGGATATGTGGGAGAAGGAATGCTTACTGCTGCTATCTATGGCCAATTATTTACTCCTCCTACAAGAACTGAAATCTTAGAGTCCATTCGTTTTTTAAACAATGGTCACGGTGTCTTCATCATTGTAAAAAATTTCGAAGCAGACATCAAAGAATTTAGCTCGGCCATTAACACTGCTAGAAAAGAAGGAATTAAAGTCGGCTATAGTCTAGCACACGACGATATTTCTATTGAACCTCACAATAGATTTCAAATTAGAGGAAGGGGACTTGCAGGGACAATCTTACTTCATAAAATCCTAGGATTTGCAGCTCAAAATGGTGCAGACATAGAGCAACTAACTGATTTAGGTCATGAACTTGCTCCCGAAATCGCAACAATTGGCTTTGCAACGAAATCTGCTAGTCTCCCCCAAGCTACCCTTCCACTATTTAACTTGGAAGAAGGAAATATTTCTTATGGTATTGGGATACACGGTGAAGAAGGTTATCGTATCGTCCCATTTCAATCTTCGGAAATCCTTGCAAATGAAATTATAAGTAAATTAAGATTGCACTATCATTGGAAGAAGGGTGATCAATTTATATTGCTTGTAAATAATCTAGGCACTACTAGCAACCTAGAAATGGGCATATTTATCAATGATATCCTTCAACTCTTAGAAATTGAAGGAGTCACTATTACCTTTATAAAATCAGGAACATTTATGACCAGTCTGGATATGGCAGGTATATCTGTAACTCTTTGCCCTGTAAAGAATAAGCAGTGGTTAGAAGCGCTCAATGCTCCAACGACAGCTTTTGCATGGTAATTTGCTTGTATAGCTCAAAAGGGCTACATCACTTGATAGCCCTTTGCTTTTATCTTACGTTTAAAAGAACTCATTCTTGACATTTCAAATAGGCCATCTATCCCTTACAATTCTTCCGATGAGCTTTGAGTTTTTTCAGAGCCCAATCATAGTGGCTTGACGTGCTACTAACAAAGTAGGAACCTAGACTTGTTCCTCCCGTCCACTTATAGATACCTTTGGTAAAGAGTTCATCATTGCTAAAAACTTCTATCAACTCTAAAACCTCCCTATGTGATTGTTCTAGGAGTCTAGTCGCTTCTTCTAAGGAGGTTTTCTGGTGCTTCTTCCAAAAAGCGATATTCATTTCTCCATAAGTTTTCCAATTATAAGGTTCAGGTAGAAAAGGCCTTTCGTGACCTTCTTGATTAGAATGTACCCAAGTCAAAAGTAACTGATGCCATTCATAAAGATGAATCAAAACATCCCGTAGATTTTTATCCCTTTTCCAGTGAGCTTCTTTTTTCTTTGGGTCTCTTGAAAAATCAAATGGAGTCTGTAGCTCATCTTCACTTAGTTGGGAGATGAAACAATTGAGCTTTTCATAGTTTTCCTTAGAGGCCAGCATTAGCTCCTCTTTTGTTTTCGGTCTAGGCACAGAGTTCTCCCTTCATATCTCTAGTTATTATTAGAAATTTTTTATCCTTTAAATCTCTATAACTTATCCTTTAATTTCTCAACAAAGAGATAGGCTGCTGGACAGGTCAAAGTATTCTTAATCGTCAAATGGTTGATTTGATGGATCTTTTTTCGATCTGTATGGGGGAATTCACGACAGGCCTTTGGACGAACATCATAGATGGAACAGAGATTATCTCCTCCCAGAAAGGGACAAGGCATGGATTTAAAAACCTTATCACCATCTTCATCTACCTGCAGAAACTCCTCTTCAAAAGCTGGTAATTTCATCTTAAAGTACTTAGCGATTCGTGTAATATCCGCTTCTTTAAAGTCAGGTCCCAAAGTCTTACAACAGTTGGCACAAGCAGTGCAATCAATCTCCTCAAAAACTTCTTGGTGAATCTGTTGAGCTATCTTATCTAGATTTTTTGGTGGTTTTTTCTTTAGATTTGCTAAAATTTTACGGTGCTCCTTTTGCTTTTGCAAGGCTAGCTGGTGGTAATACTCAATATCAATTTCTTTAGACATAGTTTCTCTCTTATTCTAATTACTTTCCCCTATTATACCATGCCTCTGAACCATTGAAAAGTGGACTTTACAAGACTATACTATTCCCGAATGTATCAAAAAACCTTGCAACTAGGTTACAAGGTTAATGACATTAATCGAAGTTAACGTATTCTTTTTGAAGTTCAAGGACTTCTTCCATTGTTGAACACTCTGTAAGGGCACGGTTAGCGTACTCTTCCATCTTAGCAGTGTCCAATTTCTTCATCAAGCTACGTGTACGAAGGACTGATGTTGCTGACATAGAGAACTCATCCAAGCCCATTCCGACAAGAAGTGGAACAGCTTTTTGGTCACCAGCCATCTCACCACACATACCAGCCCATTTACCTTCAGCGTGAGCTGCCTTGATAACGTTGTTGATCAAGCGAAGGATTGATGGGTTATATGGTTGGTAAAGGTATGAAACTTGCTCGTTCATACGGTCTGCTGCCATTGAGTATTGGATCAAGTCGTTTGTTCCAATTGACATGAAGTCTACTTCTTTTGCAAATTGGTCTGCAAGCATCGCTGCTGCAGGGATTTCAATCATGATACCAACTTGGATATCATCCGCAACTGCAACACCTTCAGCAAGAAGGTTTGCCTTTTCTTCTTCATAAACTGCTTTAGCTGCACGGAATTCTTTCAAAAGAGCAACCATTGGGAACATGATACGCAATTGACCATGAACAGAAGCACGAAGAAGAGCACGGATTTGTGTACGGAACATTGCATCTCCAGTTTCAGAAATAGAGATACGAAGGGCACGGAATCCAAGGAATGGGTTCATTTCATGTGGCATATCGAAGTAAGGAAGTTCCTTATCTCCACCAATATCCATTGTACGAACAACCACTGGTTTACCATTCATTCCCTCAAGAACAGCCTTGTATGCTTCATACTGCTCATCTTCAGTTGGGAAGTCTTGAGAATCCATGTACAAGAACTCTGTACGGTAAAGTCCAACAGCTTCTGCACCGTTGTTGTTAACACCTTCAACGTCTTTTGGAGTACCGATGTTAGCTGCCAACTCGAAGTGTTTACCGTCAGCAGTCACTGTTTGAGCATCTTTCAAAAGTGCCCATTCAGCTTTTTGTTTAGCATAAGCTTCACCAGCTGCTTTAAATTCTGCCGCTTGTTCATCTGTTGGGTTGATAATCACTTCACCAGTAATTCCGTTAACGGCAAGTGTATCACCGTCTTTCACCACTTCAGTGATGTTATTTGTTCCCAATACAGCTGCAATTTCAAGTGTACGTGCCATGATAGCTGAGTGGCTTGTACGTCCACCGATGTTTGTTACAAAAGCTTTTACAAAGTTTTTGTCCAATTGAGCTGTATCAGATGGTGTCAAGTCATGCGCAATCACAATTACTTCTTCATTGATAGAAGCTGGGTTTGGCAATTTCTTACCAAGAAGGTTTGCCAATACACGTTTAGTCACGTCGCGGATATCCGCTGCACGTTCTTGCATATATGGGTTGTCTTCCATGCCTTCAAAGATAGTGATGAACATGTCAGTCACTTCTTTAAGACCTGCTTCTGCATTGACTTTCTTAGCACGGATTGTTTCTTTAATCTGACCAATCAATTCTGGGTCAGCAAGAACCATCAAATGAGCGTCAAAAACTTGAGCCGCTTCTTCACCAAGCGTACCTACAGCTTTCTCACGGATAAGAGAAAGCTCGTTTTGAGAAGCTTCAAGAGCTACATCCAAACGAGCCTCTTCTGCGTTTGTATCTTCGACTGAAACAGTATCGAATGACAAATCCGGTTGAACGAGTAGATATGCTTTTGCAACGGCAACACCATCAGATGCTGCGATTCCTTTAAGCATTTCTGTCATTTTCCTTATGCCAATCCTTCTTTTTCCATTGTTTCTGAGATTGCAGCGATAGCATCATCTGCATCTGCACCTTCAGCTGAGATAGTTACGTCAGCACCTTGGCCAACACCAAGACTCATAACACCCATGATTGATTTAAGGTTAACTGATTTACCTTTGTACTCAAGAGTGATATCTGAAGCAAATTTGCTTGCAGTTTGTACCAACAATGTTGCTGGACGTGCGTGAATACCTGTTTCTGCCACTACGTGGAAATCTTTAGAAGCCATAGTTTGACTCTCCTTTTGTTCTTTCTTTTTTGAGTTATATGTGATAACCCTTACAATTTGGTATTATATCATCTTCTAGGATTTTTTTCAAGCATTTTATGGGATTTATTCGATTTCCTTTCAGATAACTTGCTGAAAATCTTCTATTTTAGATAACAAAACACAGGATATAGTTTTTCAAAAAACAACTTATAGGATAATTATCACTATTTCACAAAGCAAACACTACATATTGTGTTTTGTAGGCTTGAGCAGAAAAACAGACCACTATATTTAGTTTTAAATCATTGACAAAAATTTATTTTCTGATATACTAAGAAAGTAATCTATTTTGAAAGAGGAGTTACACAATGGTAACCGTTTATTCTAAAAACAACTGTGTCCAATGTAAGATGACCAAACGTTTCTTGGACAGTAATAATGTCGCTTATCGTGAAATCAATCTTGATGAGCAACCTGAGTACATCGATCAAGTTAAAGAGCTCGGTTTCAGCGCAGCTCCTGTTATCCAAACACCAACTGAAGTCTTTTCAGGTTTCCAACCAGGAAAGTTGAAACAATTAGCATAATCTTAGTACATCATCCAGAAGAAACTGCTTCTAGGGCTAACTTAGAAGCCTTTCTTTTGTAATTAGATAAGGGAAATTTTATGGGATTAAAACATCTTGAAGACGTGACTTACTTCCGTCTCAACAACGAAATCAACCGTCCTGTCAATGGACAAATCATGCTTCATAAAGATAAGGAAGCCTTGGATGCCTTCTTTAAAGAAAATGTAGTTCCAAACACTATGGTTTTTGATTCAATCAAAGATAAAATCAACTACCTCATTGAACACAACTACATCGAAACAGCCTTTATCAAGAAATACCGTCCAGAATTTTTGGAAGAATTAGCTCAATTTATCAAAGATCAAAACTTCCAATTCAAGTCTTTCATGGCTGCCTATAAGTTTTACAATCAATATGCCTTAAAGACTAATGACGGTGAATATTATCTTGAAAGCATGGAAGACCGCGTCTTCTTTAACGCCCTTTATTTCGCTGATGGCAATGAGGCTGTTGCAATCGATATTGCCAATGAAATCATCCACCAACGCTACCAACCTGCTACTCCTTCCTTCTTGAATGCTGGACGTGCTCGCCGTGGGGAGTTAGTATCTTGCTTCCTAATCCAAGTAACTGATGATATGAACTCTATCGGACGTTCTATCAACTCGGCCCTTCAACTTTCACGTATTGGCGGAGGGGTTGGAATTACCCTCAGTAACCTCCGTGAAGCAGGTGCTCCTATAAAAGGTTATGAGGGAGCAGCTTCAGGTGTTGTTCCAGTTATGAAACTATTTGAAGACAGTTTCTCTTACTCTAACCAACTTGGTCAACGTCAAGGCGCTGGTGTTGTCTACCTCAACGTCTTCCACCCAGATATCATCGCCTTCCTTTCCACTAAGAAAGAAAACGCCGATGAAAAAGTTCGTGTTAAGACCCTTTCACTTGGTGTTGTGGTGCCCGATAAATTCTACGAATTAGCACGTAAAAATGAAGAAATGTACCTCTTCAGCCCTTATTCTGTAGAGCTTGAATACGGTGTGCCATTTAACTACATCGATATCACTGAGAAATACGATGAATTGGTCGCAAATCCAAACATCCGCAAGACAAAAATCAAGGCGCGTGATTTGGAAACTGAAATCTCTAAATTGCAACAAGAGTCTGGCTACCCTTATGTTGTCAACATCGACACGGCTAACCGTGCAAATCCTGTTGATGGTAAAATTATCATGAGTAACTTGTGTTCTGAGATTCTTCAAGTCCAAGAACCGAGCTTGATCAACGATGCTCAAGAATTCCTTCAAATGGGAACAGATGTTTCATGTAACCTTGGTTCAACCAACGTGGTTAACATGATGACTTCACCTGACTTTGGTCGTTCTATCCGTGCTATGGTTCGTGCCCTTACTTTCGTCACAGATAGTTCACACATCGTAGCTGTCCCTACTATCGACCATGGAAATAGCCAAGCTCATACCTTTGGTCTTGGTGCAATGGGACTTCACAGCTACCTTGCCCAACAATTGATTGAATATGGATCGCCTGAGTCTGTTGAATTTACAAGCATCTACTTCATGCTCATGAACTACTGGACTTTAGTTGAGTCAAACAATATTGCGCGTGAACGTGGTATCACCTTCTACAACTTTGAAAAATCAGATTATGCTAATGGAAGCTACTTTGACAAGTATGTGACTGGCGAGTTTGTTCCAACATCAGACCGTGTTAAAGAACTTTTCAAAGATGTCTTTATCCCAAGTGCTGCTGATTGGGCTGAACTTCGCGACAAGGTTCAAGCAGATGGTCTTTACCACCAAAACCGTCTTGCTGTAGCGCCAAATGGTTCTATCAGTTACATCAACGATGTTTCTGCTTCTATCCACCCGATTACGCAACGTATTGAAGAACGTCAAGAAAAGAAAATCGGTAAAATCTACTATCCTGCTGCTGGCTTGTCAACAGAAACCATTCCTTACTACACTTCTGCTTACGACATGGATATGCGTAAGGTAATCGATGTTTACGCTGCTGCGACTGAGCACGTGGACCAAGGACTTTCACTCACCCTCTTCATGCGTAGTGACATTCCAAAAGGACTTTACGAATGGAAGAAAGAAAACAAACAAACGACACGTGACTTGTCTATCCTTCGTAACTATGCCTTTAACAAGGGTATCAAGTCTATCTACTACGTCCGTACCTTTACAGATGATGGTGGAGAAGTCGGTGCCAACCAATGTGAAAGTTGTGTGATTTAATCTTTGCTTGAGGAAACTACATTTTCTCAGATAAGTATTCATTCACCCTGCTAAACTAAACTGGAATAAGCATCTATACTATGAAAAACTAAAAAGTCGGTCCTCCGACTTTTTGTGCGATACTCCTCTAGAATTATGATAAAATAGAAATAATTGTGAGTTCGCAATACTAAACACAGAAAGAGATTTCAAATGGAAACTTACTACAAAGCCATTAACTGGAATGCCATCGAAGATGTCATCGACAAATCAACTTGGGAAAAACTGACGGAGCAATTCTGGCTTGATACACGTATTCCCTTATCAAATGACTTGGATGACTGGAGAAAGTTATCAAACAAGGAAAAAGACCTGGTCGGTAAAGTCTTTGGTGGATTAACTCTCTTGGATACCATGCAATCTGAAACTGGGGTTCAAGCCCTTCGCGCAGACATCCGTACACCACATGAAGAAGCTGTTTTCAATAACATCCAATTTATGGAATCTGTCCATGCAAAATCTTATTCATCAATCTTTTCTACCTTGAATACAAAGGCTGAGATTGAAGAAATTTTTGAATGGACCAATACCAATCCTTACCTACAAAAGAAGGCTGAGATTGTCAACGAAATCTACCTAAACGGTAGCCCACTTGAAAAGAAAGTTGCCAGCGTCTTCCTTGAAACCTTCCTCTTCTACTCTGGTTTCTTCACTCCCCTCTACTATCTCGGTAACAACAAACTAGCCAACGTTGCGGAAATCATCAAACTGATTATTCGTGATGAGTCTGTTCACGGAACCTACATCGGATATAAATTCCAACTCGGTTTCAATGAATTGCCTGAAGAAGAGCAAGAAAAACTCAAAGAATGGATGTACGACTTGCTCTATACTCTTTACGAGAATGAAGAAGGCTATACAGAAAGCCTCTATGACGGTGTTGGTTGGACGGAAGAAGTCAAAACCTTCCTTCGCTACAATGCTAACAAGGCGCTCATGAACCTGGGACAAGATCCACTCTTCCCAGACTCAGCTGATGATGTCAACCCAATCGTTATGAACGGTATTTCAACAGGTACTTCCAACCACGACTTCTTCTCTCAAGTCGGAAATGGTTACCTTCTTGGTGAAGTTGAAGCCATGCAAGACGATGACTACAACTACGGTTTGGACTAATTCAATTGTCCCATAACTGATAACAAATATCATGGTTTGTTTAAAACAACCATGATATTTTTGTTTTTGTTTTCTTTTGTTTTTTAAATTGATTGATTGCATACTTTATGATAAAATAGTAATAGAAATAGAGGTGATAACGATGTTAAAGCAGGAAAAACTAGATAATATTCTAGAAACAGTAAATACAAAGGGAACTATTACTGTAAAAGAAATCATGACTCGCTTGGATGTGTCAGATATGACTGCTAGACGATACTTACAAGAGTTAGCCGACAAGGATTTACTTGTTCGGGTGCACGGGGGAGCTGAAAAAATTCGCACAGGTTCTATTTTAAATAATGAACGTTCCAATATTGAAAAACAAAGCTTACAAATCGCAGAAAAACAAGAAATCAGCCGTTTTGCAGGCCATTTAATTGATGAGGGGGAGACCATTTTTATCGGCCCAGGTACAACCTTGGAATCTTTTGCCCGTGAACTTCCAATTGATAATATTCGTGTTGTAACAAACAGTTTACCAGTCTTTCTCATCCTAAACGAACGAAAACTAACAGATTTGATTTTAATCGGTGGAAACTATCGCTCTATCACTGGAGCCTTTGTGGGAACACTAACCTTACAAAACCTAGCCAATCTCCAATTTTCTAAAGCCTTCGTTAGCTGTAATGGTATTAAGGACAATTCGATTGCGACCTTCAGCGAAGAGGAAGGTGAATCCCAACGCATCGCTCTCAACAATTCCAATAAAAAATACTTACTAGCTGACCATAGTAAGTTCAATAAATTTGATTTCTATACCTTCTACAATATCTCTGATATTGATACCATCGTTTCAGACTCTAAACTGAGCAAAGAAACCTTTGACCAACTTTCAAAACAAACAAAAATTATTCTTTCTAAACCATAAAACTGAGGATTGATAAAATATAAAATGCGTCATATCAAGAAAATAAAAATCTTGATATGACGCATTTTTTGATGAAGATTTTTACAAAGAATTTCCTAGATTTTTTATGATTGTTGAAACGGCATAAAATCTGAATCAAAGGAGATATTATCCCGTTCTTCAGGACTGATAAAATTTAAAAAGATATTTTTAAATTCTTCTAGCTCATAGTCTGAATGGCAAATCCATTCTTTACCGGAAGAGACATACCATTTCCCAAGATTTTTCAGCTCCTCATTAGTCAAACAAGGTATTTGAGAACATTTATCAAAATTGATAATATAAACTTTTTCATAAATTGATTGGATAAAATCTTTGAACATCTTTTTCCTCACTAGAATTCTATATCTAATTACTCATTCTACTACTCAATCACTTGAGTTTCCGCTACTTTCTTGTACCAGTGAGCTGATTTCTTAGGATAACGTTCTTGAGTTTCAAAGTCTACATAGAAGAGACCGTAACGTTTTTCATAACCGTTTGACCATGAGAAGACGTCCATCAATGACCAAATGAAGTAACCTTTTACATTCGCTCCATCTGCAATAGCATCAGACAAGACCTCTAAGTGTTGTTTGACATAATCAATACGACCATCATCGTAAACAGTATTATCAACGAACTCATCTTTATATCCAAGACCATTTTCAGTGATGTAAATCTTATTGTAGTTCGGATAATCTTTCTTCACACGAATGATTTGGTCATACAGACCTTGAGGGTATATAATCCAATCCCAATCCGTACGTGGTACATAGTCAGGAGCTACACGACGACCAACACCTTTGATTTGGTATTTAGAGCTTCCTTTTTCACCTTTACCATTATGGATAATTTCAGTTTCTCCATCAAAGGATTCCATCCAGTCACTCATATAGTAATTAATTCCAAGGAAGTCATTCAAGTCTTTTGCAGCTTCTAATGCTGTAAAATCTTCTTCACGAAGATCCAAGCTACCACCATTGACTGATAAGATATGGTTGACACCTTCCATCGTTTCAGCTGAATAGCGACCTAGATAAGTTGCATCCAAGATAAATTTATTGTGAATAATATCTTCCAACTCAGCTGCACGAACATCTGCTTGATTTTTAGGATCTAAAGGATACTTGGTTGGCAGTGCGTGAACAACCCCAATTTCACCTTTATAGCCTTTCTCTTTGTACAATTTTACCGCACGTGCATGAGACACCATCATATTGTGGTGCGATTGGAAGACTTTGGCAAGATCGTACTGAATACCTGGAGGGAATTTACCAACCAAGTATTGACCATCACCGATTGGTCCAATTTCATTGAATGTTGTCCAATAGTTTACTTCTGGAAATTCTTCAAAACAGAAAGCCGCGTAGTCTACAAAGTGTTCAATGTTTTCACGGTTTAAGAAGTCTCCATTTGAGTGGAGAGCTTCTGGCGTATCAAAGTGATGAAGAGTTACAAAGGGCTCAACATGACGTTTGTGGCACTCTGCAAATAGATTATGATAAAACTCAACACCTTTAGCATTTACTTGACCGTAACCGGTTGGGAAAATACGTGACCAAGCAATAGAAATTCGAATACCATTGACACCATACTCTTCTGCTAGCTTGAGGTCAACTGGATATCGATTGTAAAAATCACTGGCTGGTTCTGCAGTGTACCAGTAGTTATCTTCAAGATATTTATCCCAAGCTACTGGTCCTTTACCATCAGTATGTGTAGCACCTTCTGCTTGATAAGCAGCTGTTGCGCCACCAAAAATAAAGTCTTTTGGTAATGTTTTTGTCATTTTTTTCACCTATTTCTTGATTTAAATAAAGTAAAAGTGAGAGGAGAGGAGTCAGTGAGCCATCCTTCTCCATCTCACTTCTTGTACCAAGTCACCGAATTGTGACATGAGGAGGTAAAAACAATATCTTTTTACCGACGAATTAACAAGGCGATTAGGAAATTCGCCATAGCGATTTCCGTAACGATAGGAGACTATTTCAGAGTCCCTATTATTAATCGAATTGTGACATGAGGAGGTAAAAACGATATCTTTTTACCAACGAATTAACAAGGCGATTAGGAAATTCGCCATAGCGATTTCCGTAACGATAGGAGACTGTTTTATAGTCCCTATCGTTAATCGAATTGAGCTTGTACGAATGCAAGAGCACCTTTTCCATCACGAGTTAATTTGATGTATTGAGCGCCTTCTGTCTTGGCAAGTTTAATACCAAGTTTATCTGTTTCTGCTTTCATATCTTCAAAGTTTGAAGCAACTTGAGGGGCAAGGATAACTAGATCAAACTCTGGTAACATTTCACGGTGAGCACCATAGCCACCTGCTGCTGCTTTCACAGGGACATTGTATTCTGCTGCTGCCTTATTCAAAGCATTCGCAAGGAGACCACTTGTCCCTCCACCTGCACAGAGAACGAGGACATTTGTTTCTTCAGTGATGGTATTTTGTGCTGCATCGACACCCGCTTTTTCAAGAATAGCATCCGCTTTTGCAGTGTTGAAGTTTGCAGCAACTTTGTCTTTCAATTCATCATTAGATTTACCTGAACGCTCTTCTTCAAGAATTTGTTCATCATATACTTTAAGGAATGGGTAGTAAATGACTACGTCAACCACAATTAGAAGAGCAGCAAGAATGAATGATAGAACTTGGAAGTTCGTACCAAGAACTAGACCCAGTGGAGCTGGAGTTGTCCATGGTAGATTAGCAGTAAATGAGTTCATTCCAAGAGTTTCAATAAAGAATTTAAAGATCCATACGTTTGCAATTGGAGCAAAGATAAATGGAATGAAGAAGATTGGGTTCAATACAAGTGGTGCACCAAACAAGATTGGTTCATTTACACCAAAGAATGTTGGAACTACTGAAGCACGTCCGATTGCACGGTTACGTTTTGATTTTGTTAACCACATGAACATGAAAGGAACAACTAGTGTCGCACCTGTACCACCCATGGTAACGATAAACATTTGTGTACCAGAAGTAAGAATCTTGTCGGCGTGCATACCTTGTTGGAGAAGGTTCAAGTTGACTTCGGCATTGGCATAGGTAATTGCTGCGATAGCAGGTTCAACAATAGATGGACCGTGAATCCCAACAAACCAGAAGAAGGCAAAAGCACCAAAGATAATGGTAATACCAAGATAGCCATCAGCTGCAGAGAATAATGGTGCAAAGAATTTACCGATTGATTCTGCCACACTTGCACCAACAAAATGACGTGCTAATAAGTCAAGAGCATAAAGAGAAACAACAGATAGAGTGAATGGAATCACATCTTTAAAGACTTGTGAGATATTTGGTGGAACTTCGTCAGGCATACGAATAGTGACGTTGTTCTTAACACAAACCTTATAGATTGCTACAGTAACAAAGGCAGCAAGGAAGGCTGAAAGCAAACCTTTTGTCCCCAAGAATCCAGTAGCAAGACCATTTTCGATAGGATCAGCTGCCAACATCAACAAACCAACAATCGCTGCTAACAGTGTTGACATATAGTTGATTTGATTGGTTTTCTCCATGCTACGGTTTACTGAGTCGGTCAATGACTTAGCTGTTGTACCAGCTACCAAGAGAGCCAGAATACCCATAGAATAGCTATAAGGTTTCATCAGAAATGCTACAACTTCATCAGACCATTTAAAGCCCCATGAGTTTGGTACAAAGGCGATTAAGATAAAGATACTTGAGAAGAGAATAACAGGCATACCTGCAATGAAACCATCACGAATAGCACGAAGATAGATATTACGAGATAGTTTCTCAAAGAAAGGTTTTCCTTTCTCAATAAATGCAATTAGTTTATTCATTATTTAACTCCTCTCTTATAAAGTTCGATTAAGTGGTGCATCAAATCTTTTAACAAGACAGTTGTCATCAAGTGGTCTTGGCCATGCATCATGGTCACACTATACGCTAAGTCCTCACCAGAAGCTTCCTTAGTCAATAGACTTGTTTGAGCATGGTGAGCCTCTGCGATACAGCTGCCAGCTTCCTCAACTAGGTTATCGGCTTTTGTAAAATCGCCAGCTTCAGCAGCTTTCAAGGCTTCCAATAGTTTTGAACGAGCATCGCCAGCATAGGCTACGATTTCAAAACCTAACAATGTTACTTCTTCTCTATTCATGATAGAATTCTCCTTATATAGTTTTAAATAAATTTTTATGACAATAAACGTTGGATATGTAGAACTAGATAAACTCGTTCACTTTTATACAAATCAAGACCCGTATATTCCGTAATCACATCATAGATCTTGGAACCAATCTCGAACGCTTTTGGATAGGATCGTTTGATGTGGTCTTCCATATCCAGAAGTGATTGGTTATCATCTCTAGATCTGTCTAAATAATCCAAGAAATAATTCAAATGAATCATAAAACGATCATAGAAATGATTATTCTCTTTGGTTCGTTGAATTTCATAACCCTTTAGCACTTCTTCAACATTCCTGAGAATTTCTTTCCTCTTATCAATCGACTCCACAAGTTCCACTTCATTTTCACCTTCGGCATTAATGAAATGATAAGCAATCCGAATAATTTCGTCCTCAGGAAAATGATCTGCTAGCTTCTGGCGGTAAATTTCAAATGCTTCATTTGCGATTTGAAAAGCGACAGGATACTTAGTGGAAATATCTGGCAGATTACTATCCTTGTACCTTCCTTGTGCTAGAGCTTGGTAAGAACAGTAAATATGATCTGTCAAGGTTACGTAGAGATACTCTTGAATCGGATAATGATATTTCTTTGATAGCTTATCAATGATTTCATAAGTCACCGTGATAAAATCAAGCGGAACATCTTTGAGGAGAGCCATAAAGTTTTCTCTGGACTCTTCGGTCTTCATCCGAAAGATTTTCTCAACCTGCTGTTCAGAAATCAAATCTCCCTTCTTCTTTCCAAATGCAATCCCCTTACCAATTACAATCACTTCTTCTCCTTTATCATTCCTGACAAGCGAAACATTATGATTTATTGGATTTAGAATTCGATACATGTCAACCTCCTTTTATATCTTAAAGGTATATGAGTACAAAAAATGACCACAAATGAACTAGAAAATCAGCCGATTTCTAATTCACCTGTGATCATGCCTAATATTACTTAGTAACACTCACCTTGTATTAACTTGTGATTTAATTATAGCACAAGTAAGTTATTTTGTAAACCTTTACATAAAACTTTTTTTAAAATTTTTTTTAGATTCATGTTCCTAACCTAGGAGGACTTGCTTACACGCGTTCTTTCCATGAAGTCGCTGTTGTTTGAAGGACTTTATTGAGCTCATCAATGTTTTCAAATCCAGTTGTGCGAAGCCATTCGCGAGCTGCTGCTTCACCATCTTTGATGTATGCTTCAACTGATCCAGCCCATGTAGCACGGCCACAAAGAACTCCGTTAAAGTTTGCACCTGATTCATGGGCAAATACAAGAGTATCTTGGAAGAGTTTAGCTGATACACCAGCACTCAAGTAGATGTATGGCAAGTTAGTTGCTTCATCTTGAGCTTTGAAGAAGGCTGCTGCTTCTTCACGTGTGTAAACTACTTCACCTTCAGCGAAGCCTTCAACATATTTAATGTTAACAGGAACTTCAACTTTCAAGACATCAATGTTAAAGCGCGGGTCTGAGAAGACTTTCATAGCACCGATAACTTTGTGTGGTTTTACTTTAGCGTATTCTACAGAACTAGCGTCAGCAATTTTTTCATCGTAAGCAAGGATTTCAAGGAAGAATGGGATATCTTCAGCCACACACTCAGAACCGATACGTTCGATGTAAGCTTGTTTTTCTTGGTTAAGTTCGTCTGAGCTATCTACATCATAGTAAAGTAAGAATTTAACTGCATCTGCACCTTCTTCTTTAATACGTTTTGCAGACCAAACATCCAAACAGTCAGGCAAGCGTTTTGTGCTTGTTGTGTCATAACCTGTTTTTTCATAAGCAAGGAGAAGACCAGCTTTTTCATCAAGAGCTTTAGTCGCTGGAAGTCCATATTCAGGGTCAAGAAGCATAGATGAAGCGTATTTAGTCAATTCATCTGCTACCAAAACTTTAAGTTCTTCCATTTGAGCTACAGTTGGTTCTTCTGTTTGGTGTTGAGCCATGAGGCGTTTCAAAGCACCACGTTGGTCAAATGCAAGAGCTGAGATGATTCCATTTTCATCAGAAAGTTTTTCTAAGCGTGCACGTTTTTGTTCTGTTAAAGCCATTTTATACCTCTTTTACTATTAATTGATCATATAGAGCTTGATAGTTGGCCATGTTGACATGACCAGTCATTTTTTCTTGAGCATTGAGCATACCAAGGACATTTGCCTTGATGAGTAATTCTGCATCCGATTCTTTATGAAGAAGTCCTGAAGAAATTCCTGCTACAGTAGAATCTCCAGATCCAACAGGATTTACCACCTGAATTCTAGGAATATCTACCTTGTAGAAAGTGTCACCATGTTTGGCAAAGGCACCGTTGGCACCAAGTGAAACGATAATCCATTCAATACCTGCAAACAAAGGTTCTTGAAGAACTTCTTTTAATTCATCCAAATCCTCAGAAACTTCTCTTCCTAGAAGTTGAGACAATTCCTCATTATTTGGTTTGATGACTGTTGGTTTATGTGGTGATTCAAGAACCGCCTGAAGTGCTGCACCAGAGCAGTCCAAGACAACAGGCTTGCCAGCTTGATTAGCAAGTTCTACCAAGCTCGCATAGTAATCAACTGGAAGACCAGCTGGCAGACTACCTGAGATAGCTACTACTTCAACTGACTCCAAGAGTTTCTTGAAATGTTCCAAAAAGTCTTGACCTTCCTGTTCCAATACTTCAGGACCTTTTTCAAGAACTTCTGTTTGGTTGTCTCCGTGAAGAATAGCGATACAGTTACGAGTTTCTCCCTGAATTGAGAAGAAATCTTTCTTTACTTGATCATCGATATGTTCAACCAAAAACTCACCATGTTTACCACCAACTAAACCAGTAGCAAGAACAGAATCCCCAAATTCTGAAAGTACTCGGGTAACATTGAGTCCCTTACCACCAGCCGTTTTGGTTACATCCACCACACGATTGACAGTATCAATCTTCAACTCATCCAAAGGATAGGAAATATCAATGGATGGGTTCATTGTGACTGTTAAAATCATAGGTCACCTCTTAGTCGTGGTATTCTCCGCGATCCCATTTTTCAAGGAATTCAGTGAAGAAGTTTGCGTCTGTTTGTTGAGCATTGTGACTTTCAACGTGTTCAATTTTCGCAATCAATTTTTTGTTTTCTTCAGATGGTTTGTATTCAGCATGGATGAAAGCTTCGATGATATCACACATGAGCAATTCACCAGTAATCTTACCACCAAAACCGATAACGTTAGCGTTCAATTGCTCTTTAGCATAAAGGGCTGTTGTCATATCACGAACCAAGGCAGAACGGACACCTGGAACTTTATTTACAGCGTTGTTGATACCAACACCAGTACCACAAATACATACCCCAAGATCAGCTTGACCGCTAGTTACAGCTTCCCCTACTTTTTTACCAAAGATTGGGTAGTGAGTACGTGTATGGTCATATGTACCAAAGTCAATGACTTCATATCCTTTTGATTTCAAAAATTCTGAAACCGCCATTTTTTCATCTGTTACGATGTGGTCACATCCAATTGCAATTCTCATTTTTAACTTACCTTCCTTACTGTAATCTAATTAGCACATTTTGTTCAACATATCAACACGAATTTGGTGACGTCCACCATCGTATTTACCGTTAACAAATCCTTTAGCGATGTTTTTAGCCAATTCATCACCAACAAGTTGTGCACCCATAGTGATCATACGTGAGTTGTTGTGACCACGAGTCATATAAGCTGAACGTTCGTCAGATACTTCTGCAGCAACCATTCCTTTGATCTTAGTTGCGACCATAAATGGACCAGCTCCATAAGCATCAATCACGATACCAAGGTTTTGTTCTTCTTTGTTTACTTCTGCAGCAACAGCAAGAGTCACATCAACAAAGTCTTGACCTTCAGCTGTAACATCCACAACGTGGAAGTTTTCTTTTTCCAAGAAGTCTTTCACAACTTCTTTCAATCTCAAACCTGCAGCATCTGCACCGATAACAATAGACATATTGTATACTCCTTTTATTTTTCTAGGCTAGTAAAACCTTTTATAGTTAACAGTTTACCTACAAAAGCTTTCTAGCAGTTTATTGACAAATTGGATTGAATGAGATGAATGACACCTTATTCAAGTTTAGGAAATCAGTTTCCTAGAAATAATCTTTCTCCACGAAAGAGAATATAACAAGTGATTGTTTGTTTGTGACAAACATCATTTGTTGCTTACAAACATAATATACTCCTATTTCTTAAAAAAGTCAACAATTAATGTTTGTTTTTGTGTTTTTTTAACTAAAAAATTTCGATGTCAAAACCAATTTGATCCACTTGACCAGGTTCTAGGAGGCGAACATTCTTCTTATCTTCTAGATGATCTCCTTCTTCAAGAGATGTTGACAAGCCAGACCATGGTTCAAAAGCAATGAAAGGACCCTTATTCAAAGTTGACCAGATAATGAGATTTGGAAACTCTGCAAAGTGCACTTTCAATCCCTTATCATGTTTACGAGAACGAAGGGCAATTGTTCTAGATTGCAATTCATCTAAGGTGACTGCATCAGTGCTGAAAAGATCATAGCTGAGGTCTAATTCTTTTTGACCTTCTAGCCATGGACTTCTATCTTGAAAATCCAGCATACCTGTTTCTGGGAAAGGACGTGGAACAGAGCAAGTCTCTTCTTTCTCAAACTCTAGATAATAATCTTCATAGACTTCATCATCCAGTAGAGGACAATTAAATCCTGGATGTCCACCAATAAAGTAAGGCATGACCTTGCTAGTTTCTTTATTGAAAATCTTGTATTGAGTTCGTACTGTCTTGCCAGTAAGGCTATAAGTGATTTCTAGGCGGAAATAATAAGGGTAGTTCTGATAGCTATTCTCATCGTCTTCAATTGCAAAAGTTACACTATTATCTGTCTGTTCAACTAATTCAAATTCTTTCTTACGAACCAAACCATGACGAGGAATCTTTCCTTTGCTTTCTTGCCCCTTCTCATCTATATAGAGGGCTGTATCCTCTCTCAAAGAACCACAAATGGGGAAGAGAACAGGAGCTTGTCCACTCCAATAAGTGGCATCCCCTTGCCACAAATACTCCAGTCCCTCAGTATCTTTTATAGAAGAAAGAGCCCCACCAAAACTGTTAAATTCAACTCTTAATTGTTCTGATTTTAATTCAATTACCATTATTTTCTCCGATTTCTTGATAGTTTATAAAAAACTAGGCTGTCACTCCTATCAGGAAAATGACAACCTAGCTTTAACAATTTACATTTTATAGGAGCGCATTATTTTGCTTTTGCTGCGTACTCTTCGTTACGTTTGATCATTTGTTTTCTGTACCATGCAAAGATACCGATATAGAATACAAGGAAGACTACAGCACCAAGGATTGCTTTGATATCACCTGTTGTAGTGTTACCAATTGTCCAACCAAGAAGTTTTTCGATTGGTCCTTCAAGAGTTGAGTGAGTGATCAATTGAGTTTCGCTCACACCTGCTGGGAAGGCACCTACACCTTTAGCAAGTTCTGTTGCAAATGGTGCGATAAGTGTACCTGAAAGAAGGAAGAGTGGCAACAAGAGTGTTCCGAAGATAATCATACGGAGCAATTTACCACGTGTTACAACCAAGAGAGCTGGAGTAACACCCATAGCGATGATACCTGCAAGTGGCAAGATACCATTTCCGACTTTTGAAAGAAGCACAGCTTCGATCAACATGATTGGTGCAAGTACGTTGGCACAAGCCCAGATTTCAGCACGACCAGCGATGAATGGCCAGTCAAGACCGATGTTGAATTTACGTCCTTGAAGACGTTTAGTAGCAACGTTTGTAATACCTTGTGAAAGTGGTTCTACGGCAGCGATGAACCATGAACCGATGAGTGAGAAGAGTTCCAAAGATACACCGGCTGTCAAACCAAGAGACAACCAACCTTTAATAACTAATTGCCAGTTTGCTGCATCTTCTACGCCAGCAACTGGATGTGGAGTACCCATCAAACCGATAACGATACCAAGGATGAAACCGATGAAGAATTTAGATCCCCAGAAACCGATTTTCTTGTTCAATTTAGCAGCATCAAAGTCATATTTATCAAGACCTGGGAAGAATTTTTCAAAAATCTTATCCAAAACCATGATAACTGGGTTCATCATGTAGTTCATGTGAGTTGAAGTCATTGGTGATGAACTTGGTGCGTTAAGAAGGTCATCAAATGTAGGTTTCATCAAATCAGAGTTGATGATTTTAAGAACACCTACAAGGACAACTGCTGCAGTGGCGATGAAGAGTGAAACCCCTTGGCTTACACCGTTGTTGTCTGCATACCATTTAATCAAAAGACCTGTGATAGACAAGTGCCAGATATCGAAGATATCAACGTCAAGTGTATCAGTTTTCTTCATAGCAAGCATCACTACGTTGACAATCAACATGATGAGCAAGAAGTAAAGTGTCCAAGCAGATCCCCAAGTGATTGTAGCAAGTGGTGCCCAACCAACGTCAGTGATGTTCAATTGAATACCAGTATTTTCAACGAATTTTGCAAGTGATGCTGAGAAAGCACCATTCAGCATACCGATGATAGCACCGATACCAGTAAGAGCGATGGCAAGTTTGATACCACCTTCAAGTGCTTTGGAGAATTTCACTCCAAAAAGTAGAGCCAATACTGTCAAAATGATCAGCATGATGATTGGCCCACCCATATCCAAGATAGGTTTGAACAGCTTATTGGCTAGTTCGATAATGACATCCATAATAGTTCCTCCCTTTTTATAGTTATATGAATGTTAACAAATTAAAATTAGCTTAACCCGTGTTCTTTGATAGCTGCTTCAATATTATCAAATACTGGAGCACTCATTGCTGGGATACGGAATAAGATTGGTCCAGCTTCGATAACTGGAATACCTGGGTCAAAACCAAGGTCTGTAGCAGCAATTGGTGTGAAGATGTCATAACCTTTGATAAGATCTTCGTTAACGTCTTTTACCATAACTGCATCACAGTGAACATCAAAACCGCGGTTTGAAAGTTCTTCTTCAAGAGCACTTTTAATTTGGTGGCTTGAGTTAACACCTGCACCGCAGGCAGCAAGAATTTTAATCATATGGATTTCCTCCGATTTAATATTTTTAATAGACAAGATTAAGCAATTGCTTCAGCAATATAAGCATAGAGGGCTTCTGGTTCAGAAATTTTTGATAGGTCTTCAAGATGACCATTTCCAGTAAAGAAGTCCATCAACTGAGCAAGAATGTTCGTTTGGCTTGAACTTGAGTTATTAATGATAAAGAAGAGCAAGGATACCTCTACTTCCTTATCTGGCGCAATCATATTGTGGAAAGTCACTGGTTTTTCTAACCGAACGACCACAACTTTTTCGGCTAGATTATGAACAATATCTGTGTGAGGAATAGCCACATTTGGCAAATCCTTACCTAAAAATTCCATATCTAAGCCAGTTGGAAATGACTTTTCACGCGTGATCAAGGCTTCACGATAGGTTGGAGTTACGATTTCTCGTTCTTCCAGTAAAGTTGCAACCTGATCAAAGAGATGTTCTTGATTATCCGCTTCTAAGCAAAACACAAGGTTTTTGTCAAAGAAATGATCTAATCCCATAAGGTTTTCCCTTCTTTCCATTAACTTTATGCTATAAGTATAACACTATATGAAACCGTTGTCAATATTTTTTGTTGTTTTTTGTCCTTTTTTTGATTATTTTGTTTATTTTTTATCTTTACAATCAAAACAAACATTTAAAACAAACACTTTGGATGATTTAATCCTATTATAAATGCAAAAAAACAGGCCTATTTAAGCCTGTTTTACTATTGATTCTTATGTAAATTTCCTGTGAACAAGAAAAACAATTATGATAACTTATTCTTCATCCATACTCAAGACGCTGAGGAAGGCTTCTTGCGGAACTTCTACTGATCCGATAGCTTTCATACGTTTCTTACCAGCTTTTTGTTTTTCAAGGAGTTTGCGTTTACGAGAAACGTCACCACCGTAACACTTAGCAAGTACGTTCTTACGAAGGGCCTTGATATCAGTACGAGCCACGATTTTGTGTCCAATTGCTGCTTGAATCGGAACTTCAAATTGTTGACGAGGTATGATTTTCTTGAGCTTATCAACGATGAGTTTCCCACGTTCGTAGGCAAAATCCTTGTGAACGATAAAGCTGAGGGCATCCACCTTGTCTCCATTGAGAAGGATATCCATTTTCACCAGCTTAGATGGGCGGTACTCTGACAATTCATAGTCAAAGCTTGCATAACCACGCGTTGAAGACTTGAGCTTATCAAAGAAGTCAAAGACGATTTCAGCAAGTGGAATTTGATAGATAACATTAACACGATTATCATCGATATAATCCATGGTCACAAAGTCCCCACGTTTGCGCTGAGCCAATTCCATCACTGCTCCTACAAACTCTTGCGGTACCATAATCTGAGCCTTAACATACGGTTCTTCAATGGTCGCAATCTTGGTTGGGTCTGGGAACTCAGACGGGTTAGAGACATCCATTGATTCACCGTCAGTCAAATTAACCTTATAGATAACAGATGGAGCTGTCATGATGAGGTCGATATTAAACTCTCGTTCCAAACGCTCTTGGATAACATCCATATGGAGAAGTCCAAGAAAACCACAACGGAAACCAAATCCAAGTGCCTGAGATGTTTCTGGTTCAAACTGCAAGCTGGCATCATTTAGTTGCAATTTTTCAAGGGCTTCACGAAGGTCATTATACTTGTTTGATTCGATTGGATAGAGACCCGCAAAAACCATAGGATTCATCTGCTTGTAACCATGTAATGGCTCTGCAGCAGGATTGGTTGCCAAGGTAACTGTATCACCCACACGAGTGTCCTGAACCGTCTTGATAGAAGCTGCAATATAACCAACATCACCTGTCGCTAGGAAATCGCGCCCTACTGCTTTCGGTGTGAAAATTCCGACCTCGGTCACATCAAAGGTCTTGCCATTGCTCATGAGCTGAATCTTATCGCCAGGTTTAACTACCCCATCCATAACACGAACCTGGAGAATAACCCCGCGGTAGGCATCATAGACCGAGTCGAAAATCAATGCCTTAAGTGGTGCAGTCACATCGCCCGTTGGGGCTGGCACTTTCTCTACGATTTGTTCGAGTATTTCTTCAATCCCAATACCAGCTTTAGCTGAAGCTAAGACTGCTTCGCTGGCGTCTAGTCCGATCACATCTTCAATCTCTGTACGCACGCGCTCTGGATCTGCAGCAGGCAGGTCAATTTTGTTAATGACAGGCATGATTTCCAAATCATTGTCCAAGGCTAGATAAACGTTGGCAAGGGTTTGAGCCTCAATCCCTTGAGCAGCATCGACCACCAAAATCGCTCCCTCACAGGCAGCTAGCGAACGCGAAACTTCATAGGTAAAGTCAACGTGCCCCGGCGTGTCAATCAAGTGGAAAATATAAGTTTCCCCATCTTTAGCAGTATAATTCAGCTCGATGGCATTCAACTTAATGGTAATCCCACGTTCCCGTTCTAAATCCATGCTATCCAAAAGCTGGGCCTGCATTTCACGGCTTGACACGGTCTCTGTCTTTTCCAAAATGCGGTCTGCTAGAGTCGATTTCCCGTGGTCAATATGGGCGATAATAGAGAAGTTACGGATCTTCTCCTGTCGTTTTTTCAATTCTTCTAAGTTCATGATTCTCTTCCTTTCAGGGTATCTATTTATTATAAATTGTTTTTGACATTTTGACAAGACCATACCCTGCTAGGAGTACTAATCTTCAGCGATAAAACCGTCATTTTCGATAAAGTGGTGTTCTGTCATTCCTTGGTCTGTAAAGACAATTCCATGAAGGACACCACCGTAGACAGCTCCTCCGTCCATCCCAATCTTACCATCTTCTGTAGTCCAAAGCTCAGCAGTACCACGCTCTTGCTTCAGCAAACCATAGACCGGTGTATGGCCAAAGACAATGATTTTTCCAGTATGATTTTCTGCTTCGTGGAATGGTTTTCTAAGCCAGACTTTTTTATAATCTGTGGTTTCATGCCAGTCATCCAAGGTCAAATCAATACCTGCGTGAACAAAGATATACTTGTCTGTCTCTACCACAAATGGCATTTGACGAATAAATTCGACCAAGTCTGCCGCTTCAGTGGTAACCCGCTTGGCATCTTCTACCCCATCAACTGGTGCATCCAAGGGACGACCTAGGATAGAGTTAATGGTTGTATCTCCACCATTGCGACGATAATGGTCATAACTTTCTTCTGGGTCATCTAGCCAAGTCAAAAACATATACTCGTGATTTCCTGACAAACAGATCGCCCCTTGATTATCGACCAAGTCCTTGACCATTTCAAGGACACGGCGACTATCTTCACCACGGTCAATCAAGTCCCCTAGAAAGAGCAACTGGGTCTGACCATCCCATGTTTTGAGAAGGTCTTCCAGCATCCCAGCTTTTCCGTGAACATCTCCAATTACATAATAGTCTGTCATCTTATTTCTCCCTGTTTCTCAACAATTCTCTGGCTTGCGTCAGGGCTGCTTCCGTCACATCATCACCTGCCAACATCTTGGCAACTTCCTCCACTCGCTCTTCAACAGTCAAGAGACGAACAGTCGAAACTGTTGAATGGTCATTACTAATCTTCTCAATAAAGAATTGATAATCCGCAATCGCAATCACTTGTGGCAAATGGGAAATAGCCAGAACCTGACCATGTTGGCCAATCTTGTGAATCTTCTGTGCAATGGCCTGAGCTACACGACCTGAAACTCCCGTATCCACCTCATCAAAGACAATACTTGTCTTGCCCTCTTTACGTGAAAAGGCAGACTTAATGGCTAGCATGAGACGAGATAATTCCCCACCAGATGCAACCTTGACCAAGGGTTTAAAGTCTTCGCCAGGGTTGGTTGAAATGTAAAACTCAACCATTTCATTTCCCTCACGACTGAATTTGCCCTTGCTAAAACGAACCTGAAACTGGGCTTTTTCCATATAGAGGTCTTGCAGTTCTTGTTTAATCTCAGCTTCAAGCTGCTGAGCTAAGTCATGACGAGCAGATGCAAGTTGACCAGCCAAATCAACAAGATTAACTTCCAATTTCTTGAGCTCTGCTTCCATGTCTTCAGAAGAAAGATTATTGCCTGTCAAGAGATTGTACTCTTCCGTAATCTTAGCAAAGTAAAGCAAGACATCATCAACAGTCCCACCATATTTACGGGTAATGGTATGAAGGAGGTCCAAACGATTCTCAACCTGCATGAGACGATTGCCGTCAAAATCAAGGTCCTCAATGATAGCTTCTAAACGCTTGCTAATGTCTTCTAAGACATAGTAGGTCTCAGACAGAGAGCTTGAAATTTCACGGTATTCAGGGTCGTACTCTTCGACACTCTCCATATCATTCATGGCCGAACGAACATTGGCCAGACTCGAGAACTCTTCATTGTCCAACATACTATAGGCATTGGTCAACGTATCCGCAATATTTTTATGGTTTAGAAGTTTATCTCGCTCTTGATTGAGAGTCAAGTCTTCACCTGCTTGCAAGTTTGCTGCCTCAATCTCTGCCATTTGAAATTCCAACATTTCGATACGTGCCTTGTGTTCCTGTTGGTTTTTCTTGACTTCCAGAACCTGCTTACGCATTTTACGGTAGGCATCAAAACTCGTCTGATAGGTTTCTTTCAATTCCCAAAAAGTTGCATCACCAAATTCATCCAACATCTGGATATGAAGTTGGGGACGCATTAATTCCTCTTGGTCATGCTGACCATGAATATCTACTAGATGTTGTCCAATAGCACGCAAAACAGACAGATTAACCATCTGGCCATTCACACGGCTAATACTACGACCATTTTGCAGAATTTCTCGACGGATGATAATTTCATCACCCAATTCCAAACCTTGCTCATCAAAAATTTCCTGCAAAAGGCGACTATTCTCAACTGAGAAAAGCCCCTCAATCTCTGCCTTTAGCGCACCATGACGAATAACATCTGTCGTAGCACGAGCTCCCAACATCATATTCATGGCATCAATGATAATCGACTTCCCTGCACCCGTTTCACCAGTCAGAACAGTCATTCCCTTTTCAAAATTGAGGGAAATAGCCTCAATAATGGCAAAGTTTTTTATCGAAATTTCAAGTAACATATAGACCTACCAATTTTTTACTTGTTCAAAGATTTCCTCAGCTAGACTTTCACTTCTGGCAATGACTAAAATCGAGCTATCATCAGCCAAACAGCTGAAAATCTTGTCCGCAAATGTCTCGATTAACTGAGCTTTTACAAAGGCTGTATTTCCTGGAATAACTTGGAGATTAATCATCTTATCCATCAATTCAGCTGACTCAATATTGTCTTCAGCCAGTTGCAAACTTTTTACGATTGATTTTGGCAATTCATAGACATAGGTGTTGTCTCTCAAAGGAATTTTGACAATCCCCAGTTCTTTGATATCTCGTGATACTGTTGCCTGAGTGGCAGTGATGCCTGCCTCTTTCAAATGTTCTACGATTTCTTCTTGCGTACCGATTTGATAATCTGTCACAAATCGTCTAATTTTTTCAAGTCTCTCTTTTTTATTCATTTTTAAATTGACTATGCGCCCTCTCTACTACTTCTTCAATCTCAGCAAGAACCTGATTGCTTGCTGACTCTTCTTTTTTCAAATACGCTAAAAACTCAATATTGCCATGACCACCTTGGATGGGAGAAAAATCCAAACCAAGGACTGAAAAGCCTTCCTCTACTGCCATAGCTGTGACAGATTCAAGGACATTTTGGTGAACCTTAGCATCTCGAATAATTCCATTTTTTCCAATCTGCTCACGTCCTGCCTCAAACTGAGGCTTAACCAGAGCCACAACCTGACCGGGATCAGCCAAGACTCTGTGCAAGGCTGGAAGAATCAGACTGAGAGAAATAAAACTCACATCAATACTGGCAAAGCTCGGTTCCTTTTCGAAATCAGTCTTTTCTGCATAGCGGAAATTGAACTGCTCCATGCTGACTACTCTTGGGTCTTGGCGTAGTTTCCAAGCCAACTGATTGGTACCGACATCGACTGCAAAGACTAACTTAGCACCATTCTGCAACATGACATCGGTAAAGCCTCCAGTAGAAGCTCCAATATCAATCGTTGTTGCCCCTTCTACTGTCAAATCAAAGACCTGCAAGGCCTTTTCCAATTTCAAGCCACCACGGCTGACATACTTGAGTTTTTCGCCCTTAAGTTTTAGCTCGGTGTCGTCAGGGATTTTCTCTCCTGGTTTGTCAAAACGTTCTCCATTCAGTACTGCTACGACTAGGCCAGCCATGACACCGCGCTTGGCCTGCTCTCGCGTTTCAAACAAGCCCTGTTTATAAGCTAGTACATCCACTCTTTCCTTAGCCATTGATTCTCAAACTTTCTACTACTTTCACAATCGATTCTGTTTCAAAGGGAACCTGCTGGGCAATTTCTTCTAATTTTGCATTTGCTTGATCCAAGGTTTGGTTACAAAAGGCAATAGCCTCTTCCAAGCCTAACAAGGCTGGATAGGTTGATTTTTCAGCCTGCAAATCCTTTTGTGGCGTCTTGCCGATTTCCTCAAAACTAGCTGTCACATCCAGTACGTCATCTCGAACTTGAAAAGCAAGTCCAATCAATTCACCAATAGTTTTCAGCTTTGCCTGCATTTCAGGTGCCAATTCCGCAATGATAGCAGCTGCTTGGAAGGGATATGCTAGCAGTTTTCCAGTCTTATTGGCATGAATGGTCTGAAGTTCTTCCAAAGACAAATGCTGATGTTCGCCCTCCATATCCAAAACCTGGCCTGCTACCATGCCCAGACTTCCTGAAGCAAGGGATAAGTTGGCAATCAAGTCCACCTTGATCTGACTTGGCAAATCTGCCTGCGCTATCAAGGCGTAAGGATCTAGAAACAAGGCATCTCCTGCCAATATTGCCATCGCTTCGCCAAATTTCTTATGATTGGTCAACCGCCCTCGACGGTAATCATCATCATCCATGGCAGGAAGATCATCATGAATCAAGCTCCCTGTATGAATCATTTCCAAGGCCGCAGCTACCTGCGCGTGAGCAGGTTTGATGGCAATATGCAAGGCTTCCAACACTTCTAACAGAAGAAAAGGTCGAATACGCTTGCCACCAGCATGAATGGAATAGAGAACAGACTCTCGCAAACTAGAGGCAAACTGCTGGTCTCCATAAAAGTCTTCCAAGGCCGACTCGACAAGAGCTAATTTTTCTTGCTTTTTCATTCAAAATCACTTTCTGTTCCGTCTTCTTGCATAACCTTGACCAAGGTCTTTTCAGCCTTGTCCAGCGTCGCTTGGAGATCTTTTGACAAGACCATACCCTTTTGAAAGGCGGCAATCGCATCTTCTAGAGCAATTTCACCATTTTCCAAACTTTGGACAATGGTTTCCAGTTCTGCTAGATTTTCCTCAAATTTCTTTTGTTTTGACATCTTTAACCTCTAATTCTACTCGACCATCTCGCATCAAAAGCGTCACTTGGTCTTTTTTCTTCAAACTCTCAACCGAATCTACAACGGACTCTTCTTTTTTGACAATAGCATAACCACGCGCCACGATTCGACTGGTATCCAACATGAGCAAGGCTTCTGATAATCTCTTGACTTCAGCAACCTTGGCATCATAAACCAGCGCCATTTGGCTACGTAGGAGCTTGTCCAACTGGCCTAAACGGTCTTGATAACGTTGAATTTTGGTAACAGGTGATAATTGTACCAGTCGATGCGTCCTTGCTTGTACTATCTGTTTGTTATCAGAAATCAGTGTTCGCAAACTTTGTTTTAAGCGCAGTTGCAGTTGATCCAAGCGTTGCAAATAGCCATCATACAAGCGCTCTGGCTGTCTAAAGATGACTGACTGACTACATTTTTTTAAAGATTCTTGTTTCTTAGATAGGACATTTCGGACTGCTGTTGCCATCCGTTTTTCCTGATTTTGCAAATGAGCTAATAGATCCAACTTGGTCACAGGTGTTGCTAGTTCAGCTGCAGCTGTTGGCGTCGCAGCGCGGCGATCTGCCACAAAATCTGCCAAGGTCACATCCGTCTCATGCCCTACACTAGAAATGATTGGCAAACGAGACTCAAAAATAGCTCGTACCACAATTTCTTCGTTAAAGGCCCAGAGATCCTCGATGGAACCCCCTCCACGACCAATAATCAGCAAGTCCAAATCGTCCCGTTGATTGGCACGCGCAATATTTCGAGCAATTTCCTCCGCAGAACCTTCACCTTGAACCTTGGTCGGATAGAGCAGAATATCGACACCTGGAAATCGCCTGCTGACGGTCGTGATAATATCTCGAATAACGGCTCCACTGCGACTGGTTACTACACCTATTCTCTTAGAAAATTGGGGCAGAGGTTGCTTGAAGCGTTCTTGAAACAGGCCTTCTTCTGTCAATTTTTTCTTGAGTTGTTCAAACTGAATCGCAAGCGCCCCAACCCCATCAGGCTCAGCCTTTTCAATGATAATGGAGTAGCTTCCACTTGGTTCATAGACCTGCACACGCCCAATCACATTGATCTTCATCCCTTCTTCCAGGTCGAAACCTAATTTCTGATAAATTCCAGACCAGATGGTCGCTTGAATGACTGCGTGATCATCTTTTAGGGAGAAATATTGGTGAGTAGGTCGTTTACGAAAATTGGAAACTTGACCAGTTAAATAGACCCGCTCCAAGTAAGGGTCTTTATCGAATTTCATTTTCAGATACTTGGTCAAAGTTGTTACCGATAAATACTTTTCCATCTCCACCTACTACTCATTTTCTTGCTCTTTCATGGGTATTATTATACCAAAAATATGCCTAAAAATCTCCATTTATGTACCATTATGAGGGAAAAATAGAAAAAGGAGGCAAGGCCTCCACATCTGATTATTTGCTGTTTCGAGCTTCTTCCAAAATCTTAGCAATCTTGGTCGTCAACAGGTCGATAGCCACTGTATTGCTGACTCCCTCAGGAATGACGATATCAGCATAACGCTTGGTTGGTTCGATAAACTGATGGTACATAGGTTTGACCACACCTAAGTACTGGTCAATGACGCTATCAAGGCTACGACCTCGCTCCTCCATATCGCGCTTAATACGACGAATAATGCGCACATCATCATCCGTATCCACAAAAATCTTGATATCCATCAAATCACGCAGACGCTTATCCTCCAAGACCAAAATCCCCTCAACGATAAAGACATCTTGAGGCTCCTGACGATAGGTCTTGCTACTCCGTGTATGCTCTGTATAGTCATAAGTCGGGATGTCCACCGGACGCCCTGCCAACAATTCCTTAATCTGCTCAATCATCAAGTCTGTATCAAAGGCAAAAGGATGGTCATAGTTGGTTTTGACACGCTCTTCAAAGGTCAAATGAGACTGATCCTTGTAGTATGAATCATGCTCAATCATGGAAATCTTTTCATCAGGAAAATGCGATAAAATGGCTCTTGAAACACTGGTCTTACCACCACCAGAACCACCTGTCACTCCGATAATGATTGGTCTATTTTGCATGCTATCCTCCGTTTTTTTATCCGTGGTCTATTCTATCATAATTTTGGGGAAATTTATAGTCTGATTTGGATAGTCTAGGGGCAACAACACTCCCTACACCTCAGTTAGACTAGCTAAAAACCTTCCTTGGCTTGTAGAGATTGTCCCGTTTTTCTAGAATGGCTAGCAATGTATCATTTTCAAAGGCAGCCAATTCTTGTTCTGTTTGGTCGAGCTCTATAAAACGACCAAAGCGTACTTCTGTAGCCTCTTCTGCAGTTAGTAAAACTTTGACGAGGTCTCCTGTCCCAATCTCTAGAGGATGGAGAAAATCCAGTTGGCCAGTTTCCACTTTCTCAGTGATTTCTTCCAAGGTAAGAGCATCTTCTAGTTGCAAACCGGCTGCACTAGTCCGTGTCAGATGTGACATATGAGCCGCATAGGCAAGCTTTTCACCCAAATCAACTGACAAGGTACGGATGTAAGTCCCCTTACTGCATTTCACACGAAAAGTGAATCGTGCGAGGTGATCCTCATAAGAAATCGGACTTGTCCGCTCAAAGCTATAAATAGTCACCTGACGCTCTGGACGCTCCACTTCCTGACCAGCACGCGCATACTCATAGAGTTTGCGACCATTAACCTTAACAGCTGAATACATAGGCGGAATCTGAATAATAGGTCCTGTCAGACTGGCGATTGCTTCATCAACAAGCTTTTCATCCAAGGGCGACCGAACGGGTGTCTCAGCGACCACTTCCCCACTGGCATCCTCAGTCGTCGTTGAATAGCCAAGAGTGATTTCCCCCTCATAGACCTTGCCCTCATCCTGCATAAACTCGACCATTCGTGTCGCCTTACCAACTGCAATCGGCAAAACACCCACTACATCCGGATCCAAGGTCCCACCATGACCAATCTTCTTAGTCCCCAAAATCTTACGCAGTTTAAAAACCGCATCATGCGAGGTCATCCCCGCTTCTTTTTTTAAGTTGATAATACCGTTCATTTGTTACTTTCTAATTCCCTTTTCACTTTACATCAACATATTCTATCTTAGACAAATTTTAAAACTATATCAGCTCATTTTTCTAAATACTTCCTAGCTTCCTGAACATAAAAGAGTTCTGGATTTTCATGGGCGATACTTTCAAACAAACTACGGGCACGAGCTGCATCTCCTTTTAATTGGGCATTGAGAGCGCCGTAATAAGAAAACATGATTCGAGCTAGCTTACTTTCTGGTTCAGTAATGTCGAAGTAGTCGTTTGCTTCTTTATTGAATACAATATCTTTTATTGCTTGGGCTTGAGCAACAAGTTTAGCTTTGCCTCCTTTAAGATCTGGTGCCTTGGACAATTGTTCCTCAAAGAAAGCAATATCTTGCGCATCTTGAAGATGAATGGAAACTTTTAATAGTTCAAAGTTTGATATTAAAAACACATGGTTTCTGAATCTCTTCCAAATTTTCTTCAAATCATATTTGGACATGTTTTCCTTAGCTGATTGAAAATCTCCTTTTAGATAAGCCACTTGACCTTGGATAATTTGGTAATTCTCACGATATGTTGCTCTAAAGGGCTTAATAGATTTTTCTGATTGAACTCTGAACATGTCTACATAGAGCTTAAGATTAATAGAATCGTTTAACACTAAATCAATAACTTTTCTAGATACAAATCTTAAATAAAATACAAAGCCGAGAACTAAAAAGACAATAACTAATAATATGAATCCCAATATTTCCAAATTGCTTTGAAATACTAAGCATACTGCCATCACATCCAAAACAAGTCCAATAATTGAGCAAATTAGAATAGTCCTATCAAGTTGTAGAAGAGTGTTTTCTGTCGCTGAACCAACTATTTTTTTTACTAATTTCATATATTACTCTCATTTCACTGATTCTAAATATTTCTTCGCTTCCTGAACATAAAAGAGTTCTGGATTTTCATGGGCGATACTTTCAAACAAACTACGGGCACGTTCTTCATCTCCTTTTAATTGGGCATTGAGAGCGCCATAATAAGAAAACATGATTCGAGCTAACTTACTTTCTGGTTCAGTAATGTCGAAGTAGTCGTTCGCTTCTTTATTGAACACAATATCTTTTATGGCTTGGGCTTGAGCAACAAGTGTAGCTTTGCCTCCTTTAAAATCTGGTGCCTTGGACAATTGTTCCTCAAAGAAAGCAATATCTTGCGCATCTTGAAGATGAATGGAAACTGTTAATAGTT
>JAWFOO010000027.1:0-8870 GCA_032511625.1 Streptococcus mitis
AACACTGGTACAGAAGACAATGCTAGCCTTGCAGCACTTGGACTTCTCGGAGTATTGAGCGGATTTGGTCTTGTAGCTCGCAAGAAGAAAGAAGATTAATTCGATTTTTTCTAATGAGTATTTAGTAAAGTAAAAACCAATGATTTTTGATCATTGGTTTTTCTGTGCTTATCAAACATTTTCTGAAGAATAAAGTATTAAAATTCGATAAAAACTAAAAATATCTCATTATATTTTATAAAATAAAAATTAAAAATATAAAAAACGAAACATATATTAAGTATTATAAACCAAAAATTAACTTTGAAATCTAAAATTTATTTATTTTGATGAAAATTATAAGTCAAATACTTTGAACTTATGAAATAGATGTGTTATTATTAATTTGTATCTTAAGTGCAGGTTTTCGACACATAAAACATTGTTATGTCAAATGTTTACAAATGCCGAAATTTTTTATTTTCAAGATATTAAAAAATGATATAGAAGGAGGTTGTTAGTCTCATGCAAGGCAAACAACAAAAAGATTTTAGAACAGAAAAGTACATTCGTTACGGTATTCGTAAGTACAGCTTTGGTGCAGCATCAGTAGCTATTGCTGCTGGTTTAATGTTCCTAGGTAACGGTGCGGTATCAGCAACGGAAGTGCAATCAGCTGAAATAGCTATTTCAACAGTTGCTCCTAGTCAAGATGATAAGGAGAATGAAAAGGCTGAGTCTAAAGCTGAAACAGTAGAAACTGAAAAAGTTGCAGAAGTGAAACCTGAAGTGAAAGTAGAAGAAGCTAAGAAAGTAAACAAGGCTATCCTTGAAGCAAGTATTGCTACTTTAGAGTCTAAACTTTCAACTGCTAAATATGCAGATGCTACAGTAGTAAGCTCAGCTAAGGAAGTATTGGAAACAGCTAAAGCAACTCTTGCAAAAGCAGATGCTAGTCAAGCCGATGTAGATACCCAAGCAGAAACTGTATCAGCTTTGAGCACAGTTGTAACTGAGTCAAATATTGCTGGTTTTGATAAGAAACAAGCAGCTGAAAAAGAAGCTGCAAAAGCTGAAGCAGAAAAAACTGCAACTCCAGTTGAAAAAGCTCTTTCAGTAGCTACAACAACTCTGACACAAGTATCGTCAGAAGCTGAAGTAACGAATAAATTGGCTGAAACTGAGCTTGCTCAGGCAGATGTCAAAGAAGAAAACAAGGCAGCAGTTACAGCAGCAGTCGCTAAAAACCAAGTAGTTCTTACTGAAACTAAGGCTCTTCTTGCTGATAAGAGTGTCACAAAAGAGCAAGTAGACGCTCAATTGGAACGCCTCAACGAATCAATCCTTGCAGTCTACAATGAATTGAAAAATGCAGGAATCGGTCGTGATGGTAAGTTTGCAGTAAACTTGGCAGATGCTCAAACAACAGCACTTAAAGATGCCTCTACTGAAACAGGTAAAAAATGGTTAGAAGATCATGGTTATTCTTCATTATCAGATATCAAAGTTAAAACGAAAGAAGATAACTTAAAAGAAATTAAAGACTTAAATGATCAAATCCAATGGTTAGACTTTGGAGATACAAGTGCGTGGACAAATCTAACGGCATCTAACCAACTTCAAATTGGTTCTACATATACAAAAGAATTGATTCCTGGTTATGTCGTTACAATGACGGTTAAAGAATTGAAACCATTTGAATCAACTGAAATATTCAAAAACCGTGTAGCTGGAACTGATTTAGAAAGTTCTTATCAACCGGATAAAGAAAATAAATTTAATCCAGAAAATGGAGCAACAGGACTTGGAGCGAATCCTCAAAATAGATATACTCACGTTGCTAATTCTGGTCTGACAACTGGTAAAGCTAAAACAACAATTGCAGGAACAAACCCTGCAGGACAACCTAAAAATGGTCAAGCGGCTGGAGTTAAATTCGATGTAACAGCGACTTATAATGGTAAACCTGTAAAACCTGGTATTGTTATGACATCTGGGGAAGATATCGGGACACTTGAGTCTGAAATTTATACAACTAATGGTACTCCATGGGACTTAGCTGCGATTGTTGGTTATAGTTCAAATAAAAATGCTTATGTTCCACTTGATAAATTTAAAGATATGAATGGTGGTAAAACTGCTATCCTTAAATGGCAAGATGAAAAATTCTATAACGCCTTAAATGGTGGAAAATTTGCAACTCCTGATGCCGCTACTGCAGGTCTTGGTTCTCAAGTATTCGGTGGATATCGTAATAATAGTGGAGCAGGAACTCCAGTATTATCTACAGCAAATGTAAGTGAAGTAGGATTTTATATCATGTCTTCTGGACAACAGTCTTCTATGATCGGTATTAAGTTCTCAGATTTCGGAGATCTTCCAGAATCTTATGGAATGGCTGAACACTACTTAAGAACTCAATCTATTGATTATGATACAAAGGCAATTAAACAAATTCAACAACCATTCTTAGGTAAAGTTAAAGCAGATATTGACTCTGCACCAGGTACAAGAGTACGTGGAATAGGTTCTGATGATGCAACAGAAACTGGAGATGAAGGTGTAGATCAATTAATTTCAGAAGAACATGTACACACAAACGTTGATACAGGAGCTCCAGAAGTTAAATTCATCCAAGGGCCAGATAATACTTATAAAGTAAAACTTTACGCTTCAGCAAATGGTAATGACAAGTATACAGATACAGTTGCACCGGCTTATGTGCGTGGATTTATCGACTTCAACGGAAATGGTAAATTTGATGAAGGTGAACAATCCGATGTTGTACAAGTAAATGGAAACAACCAAATTGTAGAATTAACATTTAAGAATACTCAAGTAATCGACACTAGCAAAGATGTTGTGAACTTCCGTGTTCGTATCGCAAAAGATGAAGCTCAAGTAGAAAGACCAAATGGAATTGCATACTCTGGGGAAGTTGAAGATAACCAAATTCAAGTAGCTCACCCACCACGTGGAGATAAAGAAGAAACTACTGGTAAACAAGGTGAAACTCAATCAGTTGGTATCGAGTTTAGAACACGTCCATCAGGTGATGATGCATCTGACTTAGGTTCTAACAATGGTAAAACTACATTTAACTCATACGGTAAAATTCACTACACTGAACAAAGTAATGTAATTAGTGCAGAAACTACTAAGAAAGTTCAATCTGAAGGTGTAATGATCGTTAATCCAGATGGAACATTAACAAAAAATTACACTAAAGCAGGTCAAGGTACTTATACAGTAACAGATGATAAGATTACTTTCACTCCAGAAGCTAACTTCGTAGGTAAAGCTGATGGTATCGTACTACGTGCGGTAGACTCAAATGGTCAATCAACTGGATGGACTGCATTAACAAGACAAAATGGACTTGAAAACATCAATGATGGAACTCACTCAGCAGGAGCTACAAAAACTATGGATGCTGTTTATATTCCAACAGTAACTCCAAAAGAAATTACTGCTGCCCCTGAAACATCAACAGATATTCAAGGTAAAGAACAGAAGAAAACACCAACATTTAAAACAGAAGGTGATTCTGAAACTGCTACAACAGTAACTCCAAGTGAAAAATATCCTGCGACTCTAATTGATCCAAAAACTGGAAATCCAGCAGACACAGTAACAGTAGATAGTGAAGGAACTTATACAATTAACCCAACAACAGGTGAAGTAACTTTCCAACCACTTCCAACATTTAAAGGAACTGCAACAGGTGTTGATGTAAGATTAACAGCACCAGTAGGTCAAAATAAAGACGGACAAGATGTAACAGCTACGGCAACTACAAAATACACTCCAACAGTAACTGCTGTAACGCCAACAGCTAAGCCATCAGACTCAGCAGGAGTACAAGGGGAAACTCAAAAAGGAACTCCTACATTTACAGCAGGAAATGCAGAAGTACCAATTAAAGAAAATTCTGTGAAATTATTAAATGCTGATGGAACAGAAGCAAATGGTCCAGTTGATGCTTTAGATGAAAAAGGAAATAAAGTAGGGGAATACACAGTAAACCCAGCAACAGGTGAAGTAACATTCACACCAACAGATAAAACTTACACTGGAAAAGTTGTACCAGCTAAAGTACAAGCAGAAGATAAAAACGGAACTAAAGTAAATACTACTTATACTCCACATATCGTAGGTGTAACACCTAGTGCAACTCCAGCTCAATCTTCGGGTATCCAAGGACAAACACAAGATGGAACTGTATCATTTGCACCTGGTGAAACAACAGTAGAAGGTGAGAAAAAATCAGTACCAATTAAAGCTAACTCAGCGGTTCTACTTGATGCTTCAGGTAACCCAGTAGCTCCTGGTACTCCAGTAGATGCTTTGGATCCAGATGGAAACAAAGTAGGTGAATACACAATTGACCCAGCTACTAACAAAGTAACATTTACACCAACGAATAAAGAATACAAAGGTAAAGTACAACCAGTTAAAGTACAAGCAGAAGACGAGAACGGAACTAAAGTTAATACAACTTACACTCCAAGTATCGTAGGTGTAACACCAACGGCAACTCCATCAGAAACAACTGATGTACAAGGTGTTGAACAATCGAAAGAAGTAACATTCAAACCTGGTAAAGCAACTGTTAACGGTATTGAAAAAGAAGTGCCAATCGACACTACTTCGTACAAATTATTAGATGAAAATGGGCAACCGGTAGAATCAGTACCAGCTAAAAACCCAGCAGGAGATGTTATCGGTACTTACATACTTAAAGTTGTAGACGGTAAAGCAACTGCGGTATTTACACCAACTGATAAAACATATGCAGGTGAAGTTGAACCAGTTACGATCCAAGCCAAAGATACAAATGGAACTCCAGTAACAACAACTTACACTCCAAGCATCACTCCAGTTGAGCCTACAGGAACTCCAAAATCTACTGAAGGTGCACAAGGACAACCTCAAGAAGGATCTCCAACATTTACACCAGGTAATGATAAAGTTCCTATGAAGATTGATGCTGAACAACCAGCTAAATTAATCGATCCAGCTACTGGACAACCAACTGATGCAACAACAATTCCAGCAAAAGACGCTAACGGAAAAGAAGTTGGTACGTATACAATTGATCCAGCAACAGGTAAAGTGACATTTACACCAAATAAAGACTTCGTAGGTACTCCAGTACCAGCAACAGTTCAAGCAAAAGATGCAAATGGAACTCCAACTACAGCTACTTATACACCAACTGTTAAACCAGTGACTCCAGTAGGTGTGAATACATTTACGGAAGATATTCAAGGTGCGCCTCAAAGTGGTAAACCAGAATTCAAGCCTGGTAAAACTACAATTGATGGTAAAGAAGTTGAAGTACCAATGGATGATAAAGTACCAGCGACATTTGAAGATGGTAAAACTGAAAAAGTCATTCCAGGGGAAGGAACTTACACAGTAGATCCAGATGGAACTGTATCATTCAAACCAGACCCTCAATTCCATGGTAAAGGAACAACAATGACAGTTGTTCGTAAAGACCAAAATGGAACTCCAGTTACTGCAGAATACACAGCAGTAGTTAAACCAGCTACACCAGAAGGAACAGAAGTTCTAACTGCAGGTGTTCAAGGAAAAGTACAAAGTGGTAAACCAAACTTTGTTGGTGGTAAAGCAATCGTTAACGGTGTTGAAAAAACTGTTGAAATCGATGAAACTAAACCAGCAACATTTGAAGATGGTTCAACAGAAAAAGTAATTCCAGGAGAAGGGAAATACACAGTAGCTGCAGACGGAACTGTAACATTTGAACCAGAAAAAGGCTTCGTTGGTAAAGGTACTGAATTAACTGTTAAACGTGTGGACAAAAATGGAACGCAAGCACTTGGTAAATACACAGCCGTAGTAATCGGTACAAAACCAACTGCAGAACCATCAGTAACTTCAGATATTCAAGGTCAAACTCAAAGCCAACCTGTTAAATTCAAAGGTGGGGTAGTTGAAGTTGAAAACCCAATGACGAAAGAAAAAACTGAAGAAACTGTAGGAATCGACCCAGATACTTACACATTATTAGATGATAAAGGTCAACCAGCTGAAAAAGTACCAGCTAAAGATCCAAATGGTAAAGTAATTGGTGAATACACATTAACAAAAGAGCCTGGTAAAGACCCAGTTGCAGTATTCACTCCAACAGATAAATCTTACTCAGGAGAAGTTCAACCAGCAACGGTTCAAGCAAAAGATACAAATGGAACTCCAGTAACAACTACTTACACTCCAAACATCACGCCTGTTACACCAACTGCTAAAGGAACAACTTCTGAAGGTGCACAAGGCAAAGAGCAAAGTGGAACTCCAACATTTACTGAAGGAAACACGAAAACTCCAATCGATCCAACTGTACCAGCTAAATTAATCGATCCAGAAACTGGTGAACCAACTGACGAAACTTCAGTAGAAGTACCAGGAGAAGGAACTTACACGATTAACCCAAGAACTGGTGAAGTAACATTCAAACCAGAACCAAACTTCACAGGTAAAGCTGAAGGTGTTGAAGTTCAACGTAAAGATACAAACGGAACTCCAGCTACAGCTAAATACACACCAACTGTTAAACCAGTTACTCCAACATCAGATGACGTAATCTCTGAAGATGTACAAGGTGCTAAACAAACTGGAACTCCAGTATTTACAGCTGGTAAAACAACAGTTAATGGTCAAGAAGTAACTGTAGAAATCGACAAAACTGTTAAACCAACATTTGACGATGGAACAACAGAAAAAGTAGTACCAGGAGAAGGAACATATACAGTTGATGAAAATGGTGTAGTAACATTTACTCCAGAACCGCAATTCACTGGTAAAGCTAGCGGTGTAACAGTTAAACGTGTTGATAAAAATGGAACAGAAGTAACTGCGAAATACACGCCAACTGTTAAACCAGTAGTGCCTACAGGAGATGATGTTGTTACAACAGACGTTCAAGGAGCAACTCAAAAAGGTAAACCATCCTTTGAAGCAGGTAAAACAACAGTGAACGGTGTAGAAAAAACTGTAGAACTTGATGATACTAAACCAGCTACATTTGACGATGGAACAACAGAAAAAGTTGTACCAGTAGAAGGAACTTACACAGTAGCTCCAGACGGAACTGTAACATTTACTCCTGAAAAAGCCTTCACTGGAAAAGCTAGCAGAGTAACCGTGAAACGTGTGGACAAAAACGGAACACCAGTTACAGCGAAATACACTCCAGTAGTATTACCAGTAACTCCAAGTTCTAAAGATGTAACATCAATCGGTGACAAAGGACAACCTCAATCAGAAACACCAGTATTTACACCAGGAACTACTAAAGTAAATGGTAAAACTGTAACAGTAGAGATTGATGACAAAGTAGCTCCAACATTCGAAGATGGAACAACTGAGAAGAAAGTACCAGGAGAAGGAACTTACACTATCGATAAGAACGGTAAAGTAACCTTCACTCCAGAACCAGACTTCGTAGGAAAAGCGAAAGGTGTAACAGTTAAACGTGTCGATAAGAATGGAACACCAGTAACAGCTACTTACACTCCAACAGTATTAGGTAAAACAACTACGAAAGATGTAGTATCTGAAGGAGCTAAAAACACTCCACAATCAAATACTCCAGAATTCAAAGGTGATATAGATACAAAAGTTCCAGCTAAATTAGTAGATCCAGAAACTGGAGAACCGACTGATGAACCAGTAGTAGTACCAGGAGAAGGAACATACACAATCGATGGAAATGGTAAAGTGACATTCACTCCAGAAGAAGGATTCGTAGGAACAGCAACACCTGTAGAAGTAGCTCGTAAAGATAAAAACGGAAGAACTGTTAGAGCTTCTTACACACCAACTGTACGTCCTGACACTAAATTTGTAGTAGTAGGAAAAGACGGTAAAGAAACTGAACTTATCCCATCTAAAGATGGTAAGAACCCATCTGAAACTATTCTAGGATACAAAGTTGTTGATACTAAAACGGATGAAAAAGGGAATACTAAACACATTTACGAACCAGTAACAACTAAACACGTAGATAAGAACGGTAACTCAATTCCAGGAACAACAACAGAAGAAGGAACAAAAGATCCTAAGAAGATTCCAGGATACAAAGTAGTAGAAACTCGTAAACTTCCAAATGGAGATACAGAGTATGTTTATGAAAAAGTAACTACAACACACGTAGATGAAGCTGGTCACACAATTCCAGGAACTGAAACTGAAGAAGGAACTAAAGAACCTAAGAAAGTTCCAGGTTACAAATTAGTAAGTACAACAACTACTCCAGAAGGAGATACAGTTCACACTTACGCTCTAGTTCAAACATTCTTCAAGGATAAAGATGGAAATCCAATTCCAAATACTCCAACAGAAGAAGGCGAACAACCTAAGAAAGATATTCCAGGCTACCGCTTTGTGGAAACTAAACCACTTCCAAACGGAGATGTTGAACATGTCTACGAAAAAGTAACGCCACCAGCTCCAACACCTTCACCTGTTCCTCAACCAAATCCAGGTAATCAAAATATTACAATTTGGACAGATGAAAATGGTAATCCAGTGAAACCATCTGAACCAGGTTCTAAAGAGCCAGGAACAATTCCAGGTTACGAATACGTCAAGACCGTGACAGATTCAAATGGAAGTATCAGACATATCTTCAAGAAAGTTGAGATGCCAACTCCAAGACCAGTTGAGCCAGCTACTCCAGCAATGCCTGAACAGCCAGCTAAACCTCAAGTACCGGCTACTCCAGCACAACCAGTACAACCAACAGCAGTGAAAGAAGCTGAAGGTAAGCGTGAATTGCCAAACACTGGTACAGAAGACAATGCTAGCCTTGCAGCACTTGGACTTCTCGGAGTATTGAGCGGATTTGGTCTTGTAGCTCGCAA
>JAWFOO010000015.1:0-63088 GCA_032511625.1 Streptococcus mitis
GAATGGAAAGATGGCGCACCAAATACAGCCGTAGGACAACCAGGCGAAGTATCCGGAACAGTGATCGTTCGTTACCCAGATGGCACAAGCGAAGAAGTTGAAGTGAAGCTGACTGTCCGTCAAATAAATGCTAAAGGCACTCCAGAAACACAACCAGAAGCACCAGACTTCACAGGAGGTGTAAACGCACCGGATGCACCAATAAGTGAAGTGCCAGAATACACAGACCCAATTGGATCGACTGGTGTAGATGGAAATGGAAACCTCATCATACCACCAAGTGTAGATATTCCTGAGTTTATGGGTGGAACAAGTACACCGGATGCACCAACTCATGAGTTCTCAGAGTTTAATGGGAACATTGCTATAAATGGTGAACTTCCAGAACCAGCTCAATTACCAAAAGTTAAACTGATTATTACTAAATGGGTTGATGAAAACGGTAATGAGTTGAAACCAGCAGATGCGAAAACTCCTAAAGTATTAGGTGAGGAAAATGAAGCATTTGAACATGGTGAAATCGAAGGTTATGAATTTGTAAGAACTGAAGTAGATGAAAATGGAGAAGTAGTTACACATATCTTTAGAAAAGTTGCCTCTTCAGGAGTAACTCAAACAAATGATAATGTGAAACCTGAACAGACTCCAGATGCTCTTCATGTTCCTACAAATGAAACACATGCTCAACCAGAAAAAGATGAAGTGAAACAGAAAGAAACTCAAACAACCTTGCCGAAAACTGGTACGGCAAATAGTTTAGGACTCTTATCTGTAGCAACAAGTTCAATTCTTTTTGGATTAGGCTTCTTCATTTTAAGTAAAAAAGAAGACGAAGAATGATCTTTGACGAAGTTAATGAATACAAGAATGTAAAATATATTCGGTGAATAGAAATATCCCCTAACGGTCAGTAATTGTTAGGGGATGTTGTATTATTAATTTTATTGTATTTCTTTCTCAACTACATAAGCTCCGAAAACTAAAAAGTAATAACCCTTTGATAACCTCTTGATTTTTAAAAGGGTTATATATGTAAAAATTGAGGATTTATCTCTTAAAAGAACTTGATTTCAGTGATAATTTACCATAAATATCATAACGTTATATTTTATCTCAAAATCATAGAGAAGTTTTTTTTGAAATTCCTGTAGAATTATTAGAAGTTGCAGATAAAGCCATATTTTTTGCTAAATGTAAATTAGATAATGCTATTAAAGATACAGCTTTTCTATCGTTGGCAGATCATATTTATGGAGTTGAACAAAGAATTCGTGATGGATTTTTTATGAAGAATTTTCTCATGTGGGATATTAAACGATTCTTTCCTAAAGAGTATGAGGCAGGTTTATATGCCAATGAGCTTTTGAGTTCCTATTTGGGTCAAGAATTACCCAATGATGAAGCGGGTTTTATGGCTTTAACCCTGGTTAATAGTGAGTTAAATCATCAGAATTCAAATGCTCGAGATTTAACACAGTTAATGGAAGAAATTATGACTATTGTGAAATATAGTTTGGAAATTCCTTTAGAACAAGATGATGTTTACGTTCAACGATTCATTACTTATTTAAAATTTTTTTGTGAGCGTATATTAACAAATACGAAACAAGAAGAATTGGATGATTCTTTAATGTTTGATCTAATGTGTCAGAAGTATCCTGTTGAATATGAAACAACTAAAAAGATTGCATTACACTTAGAAAAAACTAGACACTATTCTATTTCTGATGATGAGCAGTTATATTTAACGATCCATCTATCTCGTATTCGAAAGAAATAAAAAGTCATGGAGATTTTTAAATTTCCATGACTTTTTGTTGTCGCAGATGCTAATGGTTAAAACTAACGGATGTAATAAATTAAATTATCTAATTTTTATTGAATAGAATTATTATTCCAGTTGCTAAAATCATGATTGATAACTTCTTCTAGATAAAAAATACCGTCTGAATATGAGAATTTAAGAATGCAACAATTTGTCATATTCGTTTCTATTTTAACTTTTTCATATTTTTCCCAGACTCTAGCAAAATTTCGAATAACTGCTCCATGGGACACAATAAGGATAGAGTTGCCCTTAGCTTCCTTCATAAGCGAACAAATAGTGTTATTTATTCGCTCTTGTAATTCTAATTGTGATTCTCCACCATAATAGACGAAAAAGTTTTCGTAAGGAATAGATGGATTAAGTTCTTCATTTTCTCCTTCAAAAACACCAAAATTCCATTCTTTTAGACCTTTAATTCGTTCATAAGGCATTTTTCCATCAGTTACAATTTCCAAAGTATCGCATGCTCGCTCAGATGTTGAACTAAAAGCAGTATCAAATCTAATTCCTTGCTCTCTGAAATATTGGCCAGCTATTTGAGCTTGGTAAATCCCAAAGTCTGTTAGCGGAGAATCACACCAACCTTGTATAAGATGACGTTTGTTGAAAAGAGTTTGTCCATGACGCATTAAATAGAGAGTTTTTTTCATTTTACTATCCTACAGTAGATTAAGTTTTTTAAAGGCATTATAAAGTCCATCTTGTCGAACATCATCTGTTATAATATCAGCCATAGCTAGTATTTCAGGACCGCCATTACCCATAGCAACACCAATATGGCAGGTTTCGAGCATTGGAATATCAACTTTAGCATCACCAAAAGCAATTGTATCAATATGATTTGCTCCTAAATGCTTAAGAATGATGTTAACAGCGTGTGCTTTATTAATATCCTTTACCCCTAAATCACCAAATAGAGCTGATTCTCCTCGACCTCCCCAAGTACCAGCTTTTAGGTGTGGGAAAGCTTTTTTAGAATCTAAGTGATCTTGGTAGGAATGGAGAATAAAACTAATTTTATTAAGATCGTCTCTGTATAGTTCTCCACCATAAACTAATCCATGTAGCGCATCTTCTGGCTCCATGTTTAAAATTTGGTCTTCACTAGCTCCTTTACCTAAGGCATAGATGCGGAGTATCTGTCTTGCAGCATCACGAAAATTACGGCTCGCAAATAATCCGTTATTACTTTCAAGATAGAACTCTAATCCTCTTGATTCAAGCCAATCAACAACTTGTTTGGCAGTCTCATACAGAATTAGTTGATGCATGAGAACTTGATTTTTGTACTCAATGTAGGAACCATTTCCTCCAATGATACCATCGAAGCCAATATCTAAAATTTCGTTTGACATCTCAGCTTTACTTCGTCCAGTGCAAAGGAATACTAAGTGTCCATTTTTTCGGGATTGTTGGATAGCTATTTTAGCTGAATCGGGTATGTGGTTATCGTAGTCAACAATGGTCCCGTCAACATCAAGGAAGATAATTTTTTTCATACTTTTACTCCATTCTTTAGCTTGATTTTACAGTATGATAATAAATGTTTCTACTGATATTCTACCTAATTGTAATACTTTTCTATGGTAAAACATCTATTTATCCATTTCTTCTCTATATTTTCGGGGAGTAGTTTTGTAAACTTTTTTGAATTGGCGATTAAAGTTTGATAGGTTTGAGAAACCTACTGATGAGGCAATTTCTAGAACAGAGAGAGTAGAGTGTTGAAGAAGTTCAGTAGCTTTACGTAAACGATAGTGGATAAGATAGTCCATACAACTAACTCCTAAATTTTTTTTAAAGAAATTCATAAAGTGTGTTGGACTATAGCCACATAGTTCTGCTAGAAGCTTAATTGATAAATCTTCCTGATAGTGTTCGCTTATATAATCAATAATTTTTCTAATTTTTTCTTCTCTACGATAACCATCTATTGATTGTTTACTTGAATAAACGTAATTATATTGAAAGAGAAGATGAAGAAGTTTTAGTAACTCACTTTTTAATTCTAGTTCAAAAAATGTCTTCCTATAGTATCCTATTTCCATTGAATTAATTAGTGTTTGTCTAATTTCTTTATAAGCAGGTTGATTGGGTTTAATCACATGTTTAAAGTCTAGTTGTCCATTGTATAGGGGGTGTAAGTAATGAATTGCTGCAAAATCTTTTGTAGAATAACCAATTAAGTCTAATTGAAAGTTGATTGCATCCATATAGTGATAGGTATTCTCAATTGGATGTATAGAATGTAAAGCATTAGGACGTATTAAAATAATATCTCCTTTTTCACTGTTAAAATAGTCTGTATCTATATGGAATCTTGCTTGTCCTTCGTGTACGTATATGATTTCCATGTCTGTATGCCAGTGAAACAGGATATCTGGTAGGCCATCTTCCATAATAGTCCGTGTAATCGAATAGGGGATTAATTCATTTTTATAAGGGGTGTTTTTATGTAGTTGTCCAAGATTAATCATAATAGGCTTTCTTCATAGTATAGTATCGGTTTTTGTTATTATTGTGCAAGATTTGTAACTTTTATTTAATTATAATATAAGTATAGAAAAAAACAAAGGAGAAAAATAAATGAGTAAATTTCCAAAAGAATTTTTATGGGGTGGAGCTACAGCAGCTAACCAGTATGAAGGTGCTTATAATGTAGGTGGTAAAGGTTTATCGGTTCAAGATGTGACCCCTAGGGGTGGAATTCCAGTAAGCGATAACAATCTAAATCCATTAATTACAGAATTACCTACAGAAGATAATCTTAAATTGGAAGGAATTGATTTTTATCACCGTTATAAAGAAGATGTTGCATTATTTGCAGAAATGGGATTTAAGGTATTTAGAACATCAATTGCATGGTCACGCATTTTTCCAAATGGTGATGAATTGGAACCAAATGAAGAAGGATTACAGTTTTATGATAATCTTTTTGACGAACTAGCTAAATACGGAATAGAACCTTTAGTAACATTATCCCATTATGAAACCCCACTGCACTTGGCTAGAAAATATAATGGATGGGTTAATCGTGATTTGATTGGTTTTTATGAGCGTTATGTTAGAACTGTTTTCAATCGTTATAAAAATAAAGTCAAATATTGGTTGACTTTTAACGAAATCAACTCCGTTTTACATGTTCCTTTTATGAGTGGTGGTATTGCAACTCCAGTCGAGAAATTATCTAAACAAGATCTTTATCAAGCGGTTCATCATGAGTTAGTTGCATCCGCTTTGGCAACGAAAGTTGGACATGAAATCAATCCAGAATTTAAAATTGGATGCATGGTTTTGGCTATGCCAACATATCCTATGACACCGAAGCCAGAAGATGTGCTGGCTGCGCGTGAATTTGAGAATCAGAATTATCTATTTTCAGATATTCATGCTCGCGGTAAATATCCTAAATATATTCAAAGATTCTTTAAAGAAAATGATATCAATATCAAATTTGAATCAGGGGATAAGGAGTTATTAGCTGAAAATACTGTGGATTTTATTTCTTTCTCTTATTATATGAGTTCGGTTCAAGCACATGATCCTGAAAATTATCAATCAGGTATTGGAAATTTATTGGGAGGAATTTCTAATCCTTATTTGGAAAGTTCAGAATGGGGTTGGCAAGTTGACCCTATTGGTTTACGTATAGTGTTGAATAATCTTTATGATCGTTATCAGTTGCCGTTGTTTATTGTTGAAAATGGTTTGGGTGCTAAAGACGTTCTAATTGAAGGTGCGGATGGACCTACTGTTGATGATGACTATAGAATCGATTATCTCAAAAAACATCTACAACAAGTAGGTGAAGCTATTGAGGATGGAGTAGAATTGTTAGGTTATACTACATGGGGATGTATTGATTTAGTATCAGCTTCAACGGCCCAGATGAGTAAGCGTTATGGATTTATTTACGTAGATAGAAATGATGATGGATCTGGGACATTAAATCGCTATAAGAAAAAATCATTTTATTGGTATAAAGAAGTCATTGAAAGTAATGGCGAAACCTTATATGATTAGTTCATAAAAAACAAGTTTAGATCCTCATCTAAGCTTGTTTTTGAAAACTTTAGTGATAATTTTGGAGGAAATAGGATGACATTAACTATTCATGTATATTATAAAGGCGATAGAGATTGTGCAATAAATTTTGCAAGAGAAATGCTTGAATCTGGGCTTGTTGCAGAAATTAGAAATCAAAAAGGTAACTTGAAATACGAATATTTTTTACCAATTGAAAAAGAGGGAACCATTCTCCTTATTGATCAGTGGACAAATCAAGAAGCTTTAGATGAACATCATCAATCAAAGACAATGCAGAATATCTTAGATTTAAGAAAAAAATATCACTTACAGATGAAAATTGAGCGTTATATAGAAGATGATTCTGGGATACCAGAAAGTGATAAGTCGTTTATAGACATGGGGAATTAGAATTATTGTGAGAGTTTTTGTTGTTTGAAAGTATTGAAAATCGTAAAGATATCATTACGAGAATACAAGAAAATCTTGTTCTATTTCCATTAAAAATTAATTCTTTCCTTAACAATAAGGAAAAAAAATGCGTTTTCATCTTTTGATTTGAGATTTATAATAAGAGTATCAAAGTCAGGAGGAAAAAAGATGACTACTTTTAAAGATGGATTTTTATGGGGTGGTGCTGTTGCTGCTCATCAACTTGAAGGCGGATGGCAAGAAGGTGGCAAGGGAATTAGTGTTGCTGATGTTATGACTGCTGGTCGCCATGGAGTAGCTCGTGAAATTACTTCGGGAGTTTTAGAGGGTAAATATTATCCAAATCATGAGGCGATAGATTTTTATCATCGTTATAAAGAAGACATAGCACTTTTTGCTGAAATGGGATTTAAGTGCTTCCGTACCTCTATTGCATGGACACGTATCTTTCCAAAAGGTGATGAGTTAAAGCCGAATGAGGAAGGATTACAGTTTTATGATAATCTTTTTGATGAATGCTTAAAGAATGGTATTGAACCTGTCATCACTCTATCTCATTTTGAAATGCCTTATCACTTAGTGATCGAATATGGTGGTTGGAAAAATAGGAAATTGATTGATTTCTTTGCTCGTTTTGCAGAAGTCGTATTTAAACGTTACAAAGATAAGGTTAAATATTGGATGACTTTCAATGAAATCAATAATCAAGCGAATTATCAGGAAGATTTTGCACCATTTACTAACTCAGGTATTGTATATGAGGAAGGTGATAATAGAGAAGCAATTATGTATCAAGCAGCACATTACGAATTAGTTGCTTCTGCACGAGCTGTAAAAATTGGTCATGAGATTAATCCAGATTTTCAAATAGGTTGTATGATTGCGATGTGTCCAATTTATCCAGCTACTTGCAATCCTAAGGATATCTTAATGGCAATGAAAGCTATGCAGAAGCGTTATTATTTTGCTGATGTGCATGTTTTAGGTAAATATCCTGAACATATTTTCAAGTATTGGGAACGAAAAGGTATTTCAGTTGATTTTACTGCCCAGGATAAAGAAGATTTACTTGGTGGGACTGTAGATTACATTGGTTTCAGTTACTATATGTCCTTTGCTATCGACTCTCATCGTGAAAATAATCCTTATTTTGATTATCTTGAAACAGAGGATTTAGTAAAAAATAATTATGTTAAGGCTTCTGAATGGGAGTGGCAAATTGATCCAGAAGGTTTGCGTTATGCGTTAAATTGGTTTACAGACCACTATCACTTACCACTCTTTATTGTTGAAAATGGTTTTGGAGCTATAGATCAAGTTGCAGCAGATGGTATGGTACATGATGATTATAGAATTGAATATCTAGGTGCCCATATTCGTGAAATGAAAAAAGCTGTAATTGAAGATGGTGTTGATTTAATGGGATATACTCCATGGGGATGTATTGATTTGGTTTCGGCTGGTACCGGTGAAATGCGGAAACGTTATGGCTTTATTTATGTAGATAAAGATGATAATGGTCAGGGAAGTTATAACCGTTCCCCGAAAAAATCTTTTGGTTGGTATAAGGAAGTTATTTCATCTAATGGCGAATCAGTAGAATAGTGTAAACAAACTGAGGTTATTCTCAGTTTGTTTAGTAAATTGGGGTAACATATGATTGGAAGTATTGCAGCAATTTTAACAACATTTGCATTTTTACCACAAGTTTTTCGTGTAGTTAAGACAAAGGATACGGAATCTATTGCTCTAGGCATGTATGTTATGCAAGTTATTGGTATTGCATTATGGCTTGCTCATGGTATTCGTATAGGTGACTTACCTTTGATTTTAGCAAATAGTGTTTCATTTCTATTTTCAGGAATAATTTTATTTTATAAATTGAAGTATAAATAATTTTTTTCCATATCATTTAGGAAAATGAGGGAATTGTCATTGAAAACGCTTTATCTTATAATGAGATTAGATAATAAATAAGCCAACTTAGCACAGCTTTGATTGGATTTAAGAAAAGGAGAAAATATTATGGCAAAAGCTTTAATTATTTGTGCAGCAGGAATGTCTTCATCACTTATGGCAAAGAAAACCACAGAATTTCTAAAAGGAAAAGGGAAAGATATTGTGGTTGATGCTATTAGTGCTACTGAAGGAGGGAAAGCTATCGCAGCAGCGGATTTTGATTTATATCTTGTTAGTCCCCAAACAAAAATGTACTTTAAGCAATTTGAAGAGGCGGGTTCTAAAGCAGGAAAACCAGTTGTACAAATACCTCCTCAAGCATATATTCCTATTCCAATGGGTATTGAAAAAATGGCCAATTTGATTCTTGAGAATATTTAATAAACATATAAAATGCCATTAAATATTTAAGTTAAGCTAAATTGTTTTGAGTTTGATATAAACTGATTTGAGTGTATAATATGCTTTAATATATGAAAACCTACGTTTTAGGAGGGAATAAATGTGTTAAACATTAAAGAGAAAGATATCCTTCAATTTTTAATAAAAAATAAGAAGCGTTTTGTTACAAGCAAAGAACTGGCAGAATATTTATCCTGTTCAGATAGAACTATTCGTAATGCACTGAAACTAATTGAGAAGACCATGGTAATTCAAGGCGTCCAGTTGATTTCAAAACAAGGTCAAGGGTATCAAATATTTTTTGAAAATCAAGGCGCTTACCAGGAGTTTAGACAAACTTATGAACTGGAAGAAGACTATACGAAAACTGCGGTTTCAAAAGGTGATGATCGTTTAGTGTTTATCTTAAATAAATTATTATTTGAGCAAGTTCCAGTTCTTTTTGATGATTTAGCTGATGAACTTTACGTTAGTCGTTCAACGTTATCTCATGATTTCAAAAAGATACGAGTGATGTTATCAGAGTATAATTTGTCTATTGAGAGTAGGGCGAATAAAGGAGTTTATGTCTCAGGCGAGGAACGTGATAAACGACGTTTTATCATAAATTATTTCCTAGAGAATCAATTTTTTAAAGCAATACATTTCTATGTGAAATTTAACTTTTTTGATCAAAATGTTCCATTAGAGGAATTTGCTAGAATTGTTTTGGATGAATGCCAAGAGGCCAACCTAAAACTATCTGATTTTGTACTACAGAATTTAGTAGTTCACATAGCATTGTCTATGATTCGTTTAAAATCCGGATTTGAAATAAAAAATATAGACTGTCAGATGACTGATGATGCAATAGAGAGAAAGGTTGCCCAAAGAATTCTTTCTAAAGTAAGTCAAGTAACAAATCAGGAATTTCCAGTTCAGGAAATAGACTACATTACTTTGCATTTGTTAGCTAAGAGTCAACAATGTCAAAAAAATCAGAAGAATATTTCTGAAGAAGTTTTAAAAAAATCTTTATTTAAAACATTTCAGGATTTAGGATTAGATGATATATATAACTTTTCTTCAGATTTCCAACTAATTGAAGGATTGATAACTCATCTAATGACACTACAAGTACGTTTAGAAAGTCGGATTACCTTAAATAACCCTTTGGTAGATGAAATTAAACAGAATTATAGTGATATATTCTTTATGACTAGAAAAATTCTTGCAAATATGGATATGTTCATAGAGTGGTCAATATCAGATGATGAAGTAGCATATGTAAGTCTTCACTTTTTAGCTGCTATGGAACGTAGCAAAGAGAGTATTAAGTTTAATATTCTTGCTATTTGTGCAACGGGATTTGGTGCAGCCCAAATGTTAAGAAATCGTTTGGAAACGGAGTTTGGGAACCGAGTAGAAGTTGTTGATGTAATAGGCTATTATGAATTGAATCAAGAAAAACTTAGAGGAATAGATTTTATAGTATCAGCTGTTGATTTATCGAATCTATATTTTCAAATTCCAGTTTTTAAAGTTAGTGTATTTCTTAAGAGTGATGAGATAGAAATGATTCGAAAAGCTATGGATCATATGCAAGTTTCAAGTTATATACAATCATCAAAGATTAGCAAATTTGAAAACAACAGCTTCAGACAGTATTTCAGTAAAGAAAATTTTTTAATATGTACTGAATCAGACAAGGTAAATTTACTTAAAAAGATGGTTGAGGGTTTATCTGTTGGTGAATCAAATGAGTTTGAGCAATCTTTACTTTATGGAATTAAACAGCGCGAAGAATTAAGTTCAGTTGTTTTTTCTGAAAAAATTGCAGTTCCGCATCCTATTCAGCCCTTTAGTACAGAGGGAAAGGTTTCGGTTGCAATTTGTAAAGATTCGTTACTCTGGGATAATCAAAGTTCACATGTCCAGCTAGTATTTCTTCTATCTCCATCAATATATGGGAACGAAGGTTTGGCAACTGTGACTAAAAAGATAGTCTCTCTGACAGAGAATGATGAATTGCAAAATCAGCTAATATCTTGCAATAACTTTGAAGATTTTATTAACATATTTGAGAAGATAAAATAGGAGGATCATATGAATCAAGAGGAACTGCAGGTTGCAGCATTTGAAATTATCCTGCATTCGGGAAATGCAAGGTCAGAAATACATGAAGCATTTGCAAAAATGAGAGAAGGTAGTTTTGATGATGCAGAAAGCAAATTAAATCAATCAAATGAGATAATTCTCGAAGCACATCATGCACAAACTAAACTCCTGCAAGAATACGCAAGTGGAGTGGAAATTAAAATTGAAATTATCATGGTACATGCTCAAGATCATTTAATGACCACGATGACATTATTAGAAGTAGCAAAGGAAATGTTAGCTCTTTATAAGAAAGTTAACTAAATATAAGGAGGGAATGATATGGATAGAAAAGAACGACAAAAAATTGAACAACAACGTCGAGAGATGGCTCTAACTAATACTTTTTTCAATCGATATCTTCTTCTACGTTATTCAATAGCACTCTTCTTTTTTGGAAATGTTTATTGGCTTTTGAATCAGTTTATTAGTCCCTCGCTTATTATTATTTTCCCCATTATGCTCATAGTATTTTCTATTTTAGCAACTGTTGAACAATTTAAACTTTATGGAAATAGGAAAGAAAAGTTGGGAATAACACTAATGTTTGTTAGAATACAAATGCTTATTTCAATAGGATTACTTGTTTTAACTTGGACAAGTTGGTTTACGAATCTTTTTCCGATTTTTGAAAATAACCAAGTAGCACGTTTATTTGTTTTTGTAGTTCTTCTATTAGGTTTAGTTCTGAGTTTGTTAGACATTAGAAGAATTAAAAAAATTTATAAACGAACAGATAAGGCTTACCAACAATTTGTCCAATTGGAAAAGAACTCACTTAGTTTATAATCCTGATCTAGTATAATTTGTATTTGAAACTAGTCTTTAAAAAGTAAAAATTATTATGTTTTATTAAGGAGGTCTATTTATGGATCAACAAAACGGGTTGTTTGGTTTCCTTGAAAACCATGTTATGGGACCAATGGGCAAACTTGCTCAATTTAAAGTAGTGCGTGCTATCACGGCTGCAGGTATGGCTGCTGTACCATTTACTATTGTAGGATCAATGTTTTTGGTATTCAGTATTTTGCCACAAGCTTTCTCATTTTGGCCAATTGTGGCAGATATTTTCTCTGCTTCATTTGATAAATTCACATCACTTTACATGGTTGCAAACTATGCGACTATGGGTTCTCTATCTCTTTATTTCGTTCTATCACTTGCATATGAATTGACAAAAATTTATGCAGAGGAAGAAGAACTCAATATGAATCCTCTTAATGGTGCCTTGCTTGCCTTGATGGCTTTTGTCATGACAGTACCGCAAATCATTTTTGATGGTGGAATGATGAAGGCTGTGACAAGTTTAAAAGAAGGCGCAGTAATTGCAGATGGATGGGCAATGGGAAATGGAGTCGCACGTTTTGGGACAACGGGGATTTTTACCGCAATCATTATGGCAATTGTGACTGTTCTTATTTATCGTATGTGTGTTAAAAATAATTGGGTTATTAAAATGCCTGAAGCTGTTCCAGAAGGAGTTTCTCGTGGATTTACCGCTTTGATTCCAGGATTTGTTGTTGCATTCGTTGTTATCTTTATTAACGGTCTTCTTGTAGCAATGGGAACAGATATTTTTAAAGTCATTGCAATTCCATTTGGTTTTGTATCCAATCTGACTAATTCATGGATTGGTTTAATGATTATTTATCTGTTGACTCAACTACTTTGGATTGTAGGTATTCACGGTGCTAACATTGTTTTTGCATTTGTTAATCCGATTGCTCTTGCTAACATGGCTGAAAATGCTGCTGGTGGGCACTTTGCTGTTGCAGGTGAATTTTCTAATATGTTTGTAATTGCAGGTGGTTCTGGTGCAACTTTAGGCCTATGTTTATATATTGCTTTTGCCGCTAAATCTGAACAGCTTAAAGCAATAGGACGAGCATCTGTAGTTCCAGCCTTATTCAATATTAATGAACCATTAATTTTTGGATTACCTATTATTTATAATCCAGCTTTGGCTATACCATTTATTTTAGCACCAATGGTTACTGCTACTATTTATTACGTAGTGAATTCTCTAAACTTTATTAAGCCGGTTATTGCACAGGTTCCATGGCCAACTCCAGTAGGAATTGGAGCTTTCTTAGGGACAGCAGATCTTCGAGCTGTATTAGTTGCTCTAGTATGTGCATTTGCAGCATTCTTAGTTTATCTTCCATTCATCCGTGTGTATGATAAGAAGTTGGTGAAAGAGGAGCAAGGTATTTAATAATTAAAAAAGCATATTCGATGATAAAATCCATATAGTTTAAATAATGAATGTTAACATTAGCAGCGAAGATATCTTTTTTAGATGCTCTTCTCTGCTTTTTCATTTTATTTTTTTGCTATGTAGGGTATGAAGCAAAATAGAAAGTAGTTCGAATAGTTGATAAACAGAGAACTGCTGTTATTTTAAAAAAACAATACAGTAAAGTATATTAGTAAAAAAAAGAAAAAGAATGCGCTTTCATCTTTGGATTTGAGGTTTATAAAATAGGATAAAAGTGCTGAAAACTTAGATATTACAAACAAAATAAAATATTTAAAAGCTATGGAGAAACATGGTATAATGTAACTAAAGGAGGTAGCATATGTCCTTAGATATAGATATAGATAAAGAAAAGATGACAATTATGGGAGTAGCTTTTGAAAACTGATCCGTTTTTAAGAGTGTTTTGTATGCTTTAAGTACAAATATGATTGAAGGATGGCGACCTACGGTTAGTGATGTTGAAAAATTACGAGATGAAGCTCTTGCTCTGGGGATGGCTTAATGAAACGTAAATGTTATGATTCTTATGACTATATTGATCCAGATAATTTATATACCTATCCGGGTTCTTCAGTTCTAAGAAATAAGCAGGAAGGAAAAAAGCACGCGAGCTTGAATATCGTATGATTGATAGTCAGAGTTTGAAATTATTTATCAATCCTATCTTAGTTAATAGTTTAAAAGTAGTTTGTTTCACAACTACATAAGCTTAAAAAGGTTGAAAAGGGATAACTCTTTAATAACATCTTGATTTGTTAAAAGATATTTTGTCCACTACATTTTTTCAATTGAGTATTATTTGTCATAGATAGAACATTGCATTCAGAATAACGAAAAACGCATCAAAAATGGTGCGTTCTGTTTTTATGCTACAATAAAAGGAGGACAACAAATTGAAAATTTTTAAGGGAGAGTTTTATCGAATCTCTGTATTAACAGACAAGCTAGTAAGGTTAGAATACTCTCAAACTGGAAGTTTTGAGGATAGAACGACACAACTTATCTACAATAGAGATTTTGGCCAAGTTTCGTTAGATTATATCGAGACATCAAACGTACTAGATATTATGACGGACTATTTTCATCTGCACTTTAATAAAGGAGAATTTAACGCCGAAAATTTATTTATAGAATTAAAAGGAAATTTTGCCGTATATGGTAGTCGCTGGTATTTTGGTGAGTCTATTGAAACGTTAAAAGGAACAGCTCGGACTCTGGATAAGGCAGATGGAGCAATCTCGTTAGAAGATGGAATTATTAGCCGAAATGGTATAGCCTTATTGGATGATTCTCAAGGATTTATTTGGGATGAACAGTCTGGTTATATTGAGAGAGAAAATCAAATTGACCTGTATTTCTTTGCCTATGGGCATGATTATAGGGGAGCAATCAGAGACTTTTACCATTTGACTGGATCAACACCTTTGTTACCAAGATATGCTTTAGGGAATTGGTGGAGTAGGTATTGGCCTTATACGTCGGATGAATATTTGAATTTAATAGACAGATTTAAAACAGAGAAAATTCCATTATCTATCGGTGTTTTAGATATGGATTGGCATATAACTGACATTCCATCTCGTTTTGGAAGTGGCTGGACAGGATATAGCTGGAATAAAAACTTAATACCTAATCCAGAACAGTTATTGCAAGAACTTCATGATAGGAAGTTAAAACTTTCCTTAAATGTCCATCCTGCTGATGGTATACGGGCTTATGAGGAAGCTTATCCTCGAGTCGCCAAACGATTGGGATTAAATGTAGAACTAGAAGAACCAGCCATTTTTGATTTTTTTAATCCCTCTTTTAGGGAAGCCTACTTTAAAGATGTTCATTATGAGCTAGAAAAGCAGGGAGTAGATTTTTGGTGGATTGACTGGCAACAAGGGACACAAGGTATGTTGGATCCACTATGGCTTTTAAACCATTATCACTATCAGGATAGTTGTAAAAATTCGGAAGGTGGCTTGATTTTATCAAGGTATGCAGGTCCTGGAAGTCACCGCTATCCTGTTGGTTTTTCAGGTGACACCATTATTAGTTGGAATTCGTTAAGATTTCAACCTTATTTTACAGCGACAGCATCTAATATCGGTTATAGTTGGTGGAGTCATGATATCGGTGGACACATGTTGGGGGATTATGACGAAGAGTTACAAACTAGATGGCTACAGTTTGGTGTTTTTAGTCCGATTACTCGATTACATAGTTCTAGAAGTCCCTTTAATAGTAAAGAACCTTGGTTTTTTTCAGAAACAACATCTAAGATTATGAAGAAATACCTTCGTTTGAGACATCAGATGATTCCATATCTATACACTATGAATGTAAAGACACATGAAGAAGGTGCCCCATTAATTAGTCCAATGTATTATTTCTACCCAGAGAATGATGAGAGCTATAATGTTCCAAATCAATACTTTTTTGGAACAGAACTGATGGTGGCTCCCATTGTAGAAAAGATGGATTTGGCATTCCAATCTGCAAAAGTAGATGTTTGGTTCCCTGAAGGTGAATGGTATGACTTCTTTTCAGAGAAAAAATATACAGGTGGTGTGAAGTTAAGTGTTTATAGGGATATTTCGGCTATACCTGTGTTTGCAAAAAGTGGTGCAATCATTCCCTTGGTTGGTTCTGAGATAGATATGGGTGTTGATTTACCTGAAGTTATAGATTGGTATGTATTCCCAGGCAAACAACATTCTTTTGAAATGATTGAAGATCAAAATGGTCAAAGATATAAAACAAGATTATCGATTGATTGGGAAAAGGGAATGGTAGAGTTAGCATTACAAGGAGATTCTAGTATCGTTCCAAGTAATAGAAGACATAGAATCCATTTTAAAGGAACGAATGTGTCTATAATTGAATTGCCAAATAAGAATGATACAGCTAGATTTGAATGTAAAGATAATAAAACAATATCTTTAAATGATGAAGTTTTTAGACTACTAAAGACTGCTTCTCTTCCATATGAATTAAAAGATAGATTGTTAAATCAATTCATCAATGCAAAAAATTCTCCTGAGTTAATGAATATCTTGCATCGTCAGGACGAGGAATTGAGAGGGCGTTTGTTGGAAATGATATTTACTAGCGAAAACTAATTGAGAAATTTCGTACACAATTTCTATTATTTAATTACTAATTATTTATTTTTTAATGTGTAATAGTTTTACATCTCTATGCTTATTGACTTGTATTGCACTAGCTACAAGCTACAAGCTTGGTATAGGGGTGTTTTTGTTTACTGAAGAGGAAAGGATAAGTATGTTTCAAGGTTTGAAACATTTTTAAACTAAACAAGAGCAAATTTTTAAAGGTGATTTTTCAAAGTAACTTCCATTTGCCTGACCGAAGTGGAAGTTAGTCTGAAATGGATTTTTATGATGGAATTAAGTATGAGATGTATGATTTTTTCAGAAAATTTTCTAAAACAAACAGGATTTGTTTGACATTTGTTTGAAAATTCTGTAAAATGAATTATTATATCGTTAAAGGAGAATATATATGGAAAAACAGAAAACATTTTTTGGACATCCTATGGGCTTGTCCACCCTCTTCTTTACAGAGATGTGGGAGCGCTTTTCTTACTATGGGATGCGAGCTATCCTACTTTACTATATGTACTATAGTGTACAAGATGGTGGGTTGGGGATGGATAAGACCACAGCTGCATCGGTTATGGCGATTTATGGCTCGCTGGTATTTTTATCCTCGGTTGTCGGTGGTTTTGTCAGTGACCGTATTTTAGGAAGCCGTAAGACCGTCTTTTACGGTGGGATTCTGATTATGCTAGGGCATATTGCTTTGGCAACACCTTTTGGACAAGTGGCTCTCTATCTTTCTATTGCCTTGATTATCTTTGGTACTGGATTTTTAAAACCTAATATCTCAGATATGGTTGGGGGTATTTATGAGAAAGAGGATGATAGACGGGATGCAGGATTTAGTATCTTTGTCTTTGGTATTAACTTAGGTGCCTTCGTTGCCCCTTATTTAGTGGGTTATCTAGGTCAGGAAGTCAATTTCCATCTAGGTTTCTCATTAGCTGCCATTGGGATGTTCTTTGGTCTTGTGAAATATGTTTTAGATGGGAAGAAATACCTGCCTGAATCAAGTCTTTACCCCACTGATCCACTTTCACAGAAGGAGCAGCAGATCTTGATTAAACGCTTGCTGATTACACTTGTCATGGTTGTTCTGGTGGTTCTAGGTTTAGTCTTTACTCACCAGTTTAACGTGGATATGATTGTTAATATCTTTACAATAATTGCGGTAATCATTCCAATCTACTATTTCTTCAAAATTTTATCTAGTCAGAAAATAACTGCTACTGAGAGATCCCGAGTATTTGCCTATATTCCTCTATTTATCGCTGGAGTCCTCTTCTGGTCTATTGAGGAGCAGGGTTCTGTTGTTCTCGCTCTATTTGCGGATGATCAAACTCGACTCTACTTTAATGTATTTGGGAATCAAATTCATTTCCCATCTAGCTTTTTTCAAAGTATCAATCCACTTTTCATTATGATTTATGTGCCGATTTTTGCATGGTTGTGGGGGGAAATGGGTAAAAAGCAACCATCCTCTTCTAAGAAATTTGCTTACGGTTTATTAGCAGCAGGTTTATCCTTCTTGTGGATGATGTTACCAGGGATGCTCTTTGGGACAGATGTTAAGGTCAGTCCTTTCTGGTTGATTATGAGTTGGGCTATTGTGATTGTGGGGGAAATGTTGATTTCGCCTATTGGTCTATCAGTCACTACTAAGCTAGCACCAAAATCCTTCCAAGCACAAATGATGTCTATCTGGTTCTTGAGTAATGCTGCTGCTCAAGCTATCAATGCTCAAATTGTAAAATTTTATACAAGCGAAACTGAAGTCGCTTACTATGGAATTGTTGGAGGAATTACGATTGTATTCAGTATTATCTTATTCTTCTACGTTCCACGTATTGAAAAACTAATGTCCGGTATCAAATAGAGAAAAACTGGAATTTCTGTAGGGATTTTAAAAGCTAGATCAATTATTTATTCAAAGGATTTAGTTCTGTATTGTATAGGGCTAGGTCCTTTTAGTTTGATTAATACTCTTCGAAAATCAAATTCAAACCGCGTCAACGTCGCCTTGCCGTACTCAAGTACAGCCTGCGGCTAGTTTCCTAGTTTGCTCTTTGATTTTCATTGAGTATAAAACTCACGATGTTTCTGCTTTTCCTAGTGGACATTTGTCTACTTTTTTTATATAATAAAACTAAACCAAATTGGTTGAGTTTTAAAAATATGGATTCAAGCATCGATTAGTCTTTCTAAGGGAGATAATGTCCATTAAATCATCATAATAGGAGGTGAAGTATGTATCAGCCAGAAAAATTAAAGGCTCGGAGGAAAGAGTTAAAACTGACACAGAGGGAAATTGCAGAGCAACTTGGGATTAGTTTCCAGGCTTACTCAGCTTGGGAACGTGGAGTCAAGGAACCGTCCAAGGAGAAGGTAGTCCAGCTAGAGAACATTTTAAAAGTACCCAAAGGATATTTTACTCAGATCGAGATTGTCCGTCTCTACCATAGCCTCTCCAAGCAAGGGCAGGAGAAGGTTGTTCTCTATGCTCGTAACCTATCTCAAGAGGAGCAAGCTCAAAAAGTGACAGCTATGCCAGAGCGCTTCTACGAGTACCGTGTTTATGAACGCATGTCAGCAGGGATTGGGGCTTCGGTCTATGATGATCAGAATTTTGATACGGTTTACTTTAATGAGGAGTTGGCTCATGATTTTGCGTCATGGGTGTCTGGGGACTCCATGGAACCTAAATACCAAAATGGTTCAGTAGCTCTGATTCGAGAGACAGGATTTGACTATGATGGAGCGGTTTATGCAGTGGTTTGCAACAACCAGACCTATATCAAACGGGTCTATCGAGAGGAGAATGGATTGCGTCTGGTCTCTATCAATCCTAAATATAAGGATATTTTCATCTCCTATGAGGAAGATCCTCGGATTGTGGGGATTATCGTTGGGAACTTTGTGCCGATGGAGGGCTAGCCAATGGGCTACTTTGATTATTCTAGAGAGCCCAAAAGTGACATTGCATTTGTCGATATAAAATCCTTTTATGCCAGTGTTGAGTGCGTGAAAAGGGGCTTACATCCGCTGAAAACCTCGCTTTGTGTCATGAGTCGTGCGGATAATTCAACTGGTCTTATCCTAGCCTCCTCTCCCCTGTTTAAGAAGATTTTTGGCAAGTCAAATGTTGGTCGAGCCTATGATTTGCCCTTTGATATCAAGACCCGCAAATTTTCCTACTATAATGCTAGAAAGCAAGGGCTACCGACTGACTCGGACTATGTTCGCTACATCGAAGATTGGGCTCAAGTGACCTTGATTGTGCCACCTAGAATGGATGAGTACATCGCAGTCAATATGGAAATTCAGCGAATCTTTCAGAATTATGGCAGTCCAGATGATATTTATCCTTACTCTATCGATGAGGGCTTTATTGACCTGACTAGTTCACTTAATTATTTCATTTCGGACAAGAGTCTCTCTCGCAAAGACAAGCTGGATCTACTTTCTGCCCGTATTCAGAGGGATATTTGGAGGCAGACAGGAATCTACTCTACAGTAGGTATGTCCAATGCCAATCCCTTGCTGGCAAAGTTGGCTCTGGACAATGAGGCCAAGCACACTCCGACCATGAGGGCCAACTGGTCTTACAAGGATGTGGAAGAGAAAGTCTGGGCCATTCCCAAGATGACGGACTTTTGGGGGATTGGCAGGCGGATGGAGAAACGCTTGCATGCTCTGGGGATTTTTTCAATCAAAGAATTGGCCGCTAGTAATCCAGACCAGCTACAGAAAGTTCTCGGTCAGGCTGGCCTACGTTTGTGGTTTCATGCTAATGGGATTGATGAGAGCAATGTTCATAAGCCCTATAAAGCCAAGTCCCAAGGTTTGGGAAATTCTCAAATCCTACCTAGAGACTACGTGAAGCTACGGGATATTGAAATTATTCTCCGAGAAATGGCAGAGCAGGTGGCTATTAGACTGAGAAGGGCTGGCAAGAAAACAACCCTTGTCTCTATTTATGTTGGTTTCTCTAAAGAGGAGGTTAGGCCGTCTATACACACACAAATGAAGGTCGAACCAACCAACAATACAGCTGTTTTAACGGGCTATGTTTTGAAACTATTTCATAATAAATACACTTCTGGGGCGGTCAGAAGTGTCGGGGTCAACTATTCAGGATTTGTGGATGAGTCCTTTAGCTTGATTTCCCTCTTTGATGATGTTGACAAGTTAGAAAAAGAAGAAAGGCTCCAGATGGCTATTGACTCCATTCGGGAAGAATTTGGTTTTACTTCTCTCTTAAAAGCCAACGCACTGGAAGAAGCCTCTCGTAGTCTTGCTAGAAGCAAGCTGATTGGGGGCCATTCTGCTGGAGGATTAGATGGATTAAAATGATTGATCGTTCTTATTTACCCTTTCAATCCGCGCGAGATTATCAAGATCCAGGTATGCAGAAGTGGATGGGATTTTACCTCTCAGAACACACCAGTTCGCTCAGTGAAGAAAAAAGCCGTGTTGATTTTTCGACGGATTTGACTCCAGATGAGAAGTTGCACTTGCTTTCTCAGCTTTATGTTGGCCAACTTAAGGGAAGTTTTGTGGTAAAGGAAAAGAAGCAGAAAATCACCATCATCGGTGTGGTGAGAGAGTTATCACCTCAGACTCTATCTATTAGGACAAACGAGGGATATAGGTTGATAGAGGTTGCAGATATCCTAGAAATTCGGCTGTGGGAGGAGGGAGTTTATGACTAGAAAAGAGCTGTATGAAAACAAACTGCAGATGGATTATTTTTCAGATAACTATATTCATTTTGAAGAGGATTTTCAAAAATACTCTGCCATGAACGTACCCTTGACTTTCTTGATTGATGACATCCTACGAACCATGGCGATGAATCAGAAAAACTACTTTGTCTTAAACAAGGAAAATGCCAAGGATGGGCGGGAGCATCGTTTTTATTTTAGGGTGGTAACGGAAAAAGCGTGTCCCAGAAATAGGACCTATACATACTCAGGAGTCAAGAATAGCAGTCAGTAGCGCCTTGTCTGCTATGAATGTATCATTTTTACAACACTTCATGGTTCATATCATGGGGTGTTTTTCTATTTAAGTCAAAGCCCATCAAAAAATCTCACTATTCATCAGGCTAAAGGAAACCTAATCATAGTGAGATTGTGAATTATAGTAGGTTTTGTATCGCCTCTTCAATTTGTTTTGGGTCTGTTTTGGAAGAGAAGCGTTCAAAGACCTGCCCATCACGACCAATGAGAAACTTAGCGAAATTCCATTCGACTCGTTTTCCCAGTGGGCCAGATTTTTGTTCTTTCAACCAAACATAGAGAGGGTCTGCTTCCTTACCGTTGACCTTGATCTTGGCAAAACGTGGGAAGGTGGTTTGATAATGTAGGCTACAGAAGGCGTTGATTTCCTCTGCGCCGCCTGGTGCTTGTCCCATAAACTGATTGCAAGGAAAGTCTAAAATCTCAAAACCTTGTTCTTGATAGCGATCATAGAGTTCTTGAAGTCCTTGGTACTGGGGCGTTAAACCACATCCAGTAGCAGTGTTGACAACCAAGAGAACCTTACCACGATAGGTCTCTAGTGGAGTTTCTTGATTGTCTTGGTTCAAGACTGAAAAATCGTATAGTGAAGTCATTGCTTGCTTTTCTCCTTCTGTTTGGTATTTTTAGGAGTTTTCTCCTCCTGTAGTGATAGAAATCCGTAGGTCAGGGTTCCAAAAATGCTTCCGATAATCAGGCTATACATCAGGAAAGGAATACTTTTATCGAATTGCATGAGCAACTTTCCAAAATCTGAAAGGGACATCTGTTGAACGAAGACTTTATGAAAGATGAGTAAGGTAAAGAAGCCAATCTGAATACCGATAAACACAATCCAGCTTCGGAATTTGATTTGAGCTTTGCTGTAGGTTTTGAGAATGATTTCTGATTTGTCATCCTTTTCAAGATGAAGCTCTTGGACGGCTTTTTGAGCTTTTATACTCATGAACAAAATGAGTCCAAAATAGATGTAGGGCATAACATTTCGAACAATTTCTATAAAGCTTCCGAACAAAATATAGAATAGGAAGAGAATGAAGGAAGAGTAAAAGATTTGGATCATGGAACGGGCGCAAGCCTTGTAGATAACCTCTTGACGGCATTCATCAAAAGGCCCTTGGATATGAAAGAAATTTCGAAGTAAGCGAGTTGTTAAGTCTTCTTTTTTCATGGGTGATTTCTCCTAAATGAACGATGTTATTTTGTTTCTTTTACGAATTGATAGAGATAATAAAGATAAGTAATAGAAGAAAGGATGGCGATAGTTAGCAGTATATAATATTTCCAATTGCTTGAAATGAGCGTCAGCTGTGGTAAGGATAGAAAGGATAGAATCATAAAGCATAGTGCTAGGTTGAGTATGCGCGTTTTTTGGGAATCTATCTTTAGATAAGTCAATCCTTTGTTGAGTGCTGGAACAAAGACTGGAAGGAGGACTATATCGTAGATTGGCAAGTTCCCTGAAACGATGATGAAGGTGAGTAGAGAAGCAAACAAAAGATGATAGGTAAGTAAAGTTACTAGTGATTTCATAGGGCACCTCCTAATCCTCATCTTGCTCTTTTTTAGTTTTTGCAATGCGACGGGAGATGAGGAACTGTATGCTCGCTCCGAAGAAGATAGAACCGAGAATGCTTGATACACCATTTCTTATAGTTAGGAGAGAATGAAAATAGTCCTGACCTTCACCTATGAGTATACTGAGAAGAGGAGTTATAAAAAACATCCATAGACCAAAGAACAAACCTGCTTTAAGACCTGGGTAGTATAGTTGCTTGCTTTCTTTCTCATTCAGCATATCTGGTTCAATAGTTGTAATCCCTGTTTTTTGCATTTGGTATGTGAGATATCCAGCAACGATGAGGGCAATCACTAAAATCAGAGGAGGATAGACTAGAGCTACTAGTTGAGGATATTTATAGGCCAGAAGGAGTGGAATAAGATTTCCGAAAATCATCAGATAAAAAAGGAAGATAAAGACTTGGTTACCTATACGGTCTGCCTCGCGTCGTTTGTATTCGTCAAGGGGATCAGAAATGCCGTATGTGCGTTTGATCAGTTTTTCAGTAAAGGTTTCTTTTTTCATGAGTTGGCTCCTTTTTTAAAAATCTTCCTCCCAAAAGAGACTATTGAGGTCAGTTTGGAGGCTGCGGGCGAGATTGAGACAGAGTTCCAGGGTTGGATTGTACTTGTCGTTCTCAATCATATTGATGGTTTGTCTCGAGACACCGATATCCTTGGCTAGCTCGAGCTGAGAAATGCCTAGTTCCTTGCGAAATTCTTTCACACGATTCATCTGTTCTCCTTTCTGATTTGTGTCGTATATATTTGACTATATTATATTCTTCTATGAAATAGATGTCAAGCATATTTGACATGTTTCTTAAAGAAATCTTACTTGTTTTTGGCCTATTTGTCTGACTAGTGCAAGCTAGTCAGATTTGTGGTAAAATAGATAAGATATGACAAAAGAATTTCATCATGTAACGGTCTTACTCCACGAAACGATTGATATGCTCGACGTAAAGCCTGACGGTATCTACGTTGATGCGACTTTGGGTGGAGCGGGCCATAGCGAATATTTATTAAGTAAATTGAGTGAAAAAGGCCATCTCTATGCCTTTGATCAGGACCAGAATGCCATTGACAATGCGCAAAAACGCTTGGCACCCTATATCGAAAAAGGGATGGTGACTTTTATAAAGGATAACTTCCGTCATTTACAGGCACGTTTGCGCGAAGCTGGTGTTCAGGAAATTGATGGAATTTGTTATGACTTGGGAGTGTCTAGTCCTCAATTGGACCAGCGTGAGCGTGGTTTTTCTTATAAAAAGGATGCGCCCCTGGACATGCGGATGAATCAGGAAGCTAGTCTGACAGCCTATGAAGTGGTGAATCACTATGACTATCATGACTTGGTTCGTATTTTCTTCAAGTATGGTGAGGATAAATTTTCTAAACAGATTGCGCGTAAGATTGAACAAGCTCGGGAAGTCAAGCCAATCGAGACAACGACTGAGTTAGCAGAAATTATCAAGTCGGCTAAACCTGCCAAGGAGCTCAAGAAGAAGGGCCATCCTGCCAAACAGATCTTCCAGGCTATTCGAATTGAAGTCAATGATGAACTGGGAGCAGCAGATGAATCCATCCAGCAGGCTATGGAGATGTTGGCTCTAGATGGTAGAATCTCAGTGATTACCTTCCATTCGCTAGAAGACCGCTTGACTAAGCAATTGTTCAAGGAAGCTTCAACAGTGGAAGTTCCGAAAGGCTTGCCCTTCATTCCAGATGATCTTAAGCCCAAGATGGAATTGGTGTCCCGTAAGCCAATCTTGCCAAGTGCAGAAGAATTGGAAGCCAATAACCGCTCGCACTCAGCTAAGTTGCGTGTGGCCAGAAAAATTCACAAATAAGAGGGAAAAATGGTAGATAAGAAAGAAACAACCAGTCAATTCTTGCAGAATCGTATAAAAAAATTCTCACGTGTGGAGAAGGCTTTTTATCTTTCCATCGCATTTACAGCTCTCGTTTTAGCAGTGAGTATCATCTTTATGCAGACACGACTTTTGCAAGTGCAAAATGATTTGACAAAAATCAATGCGCAGATAGAGGAGAAGAAGACAGAGCTCGACGATGCCAAGCAGGAAGTGAATGAATTGATTCGTTCCGAGCGCTTGAAAGAAATTGCAGATAAAAAAGATTTGAAATTGAATAATGAAAATATCCGAACAGCGGAGTAAGATATGAAATGGACAGAAAAAATAACCCGATTTGCGATAAAAAATCGTAAATCTCCAGCAAAAAACCGTAGGATAGTTGGTAAGTACCTCAGCTTTGTAGCGGTTGCCCTTTTTGGCCTCTTTTTGGCCAATTTTGCGTATATTATCGCAAAAGGTAATATATTTGGCACTGACTTGGTAAAAGAAGCTAAAAAGGTTCACCAAACAACCCGAACAGTTCCTGCCAAGCGCGGAACTATCTATGACCGAAATGGAGTGCCTATCGCAGAAGATGCGACCTCTTATAACGTCTATGCTGTTATTGATAAAAAATACAAGTCAGCAACGGGTAAAATTCTTTATGTAGAGGATTCGCAGTTTAATAAGGTAGCTGAAGTCTTCCATAAGTATTTGGATATGGATGAAGCTTATGTGAAAGAGCAATTAGCTCAACCAAATCTGACCCAAGTTTCTTTTGGAGCAAAAGGGAATGGGATTACCTATGCAAATATGATGGCTATTAAAAAAGATTTGAAAGATGCTAGTGTGGAAGGGATTGACTTCACAACTAGCCCTAACAGAAGCTACCCAAATGGCCAATTTGCTTCTAGTTTTATTGGTTTAGCCCAACTCCATGAAAATGAGGACGGCAGTAAGAGTTTATTAGGAACTTCTGGTCTGGAGAGTTCTTTAAATACTATTCTTGCTGGGACAGATGGTATTATTACCTATGAAAAAGACCGTGTAGGAAATATCGTACCAGGTACAGAACAAGTGTCGCAACAAACTGTGGATGGCAAGGATGTTTATACAACATTGTCTAGTCCGCTACAATCTTTCATGGAAACTCAGATGGATGCCTTTCTACAAAAAGTAAAAGGTAAGTATATGACCGCGACCTTGGTCAGTGCAAAGACCGGTGAAATCCTTGCTACCACCCAACGACCTACCTTTAATGCAGACACTAAAGAAGGAATCACTGAGGACTTTGTTTGGCGTGATATTCTTTATCAAAGTAATTACGAACCAGGATCAACCATGAAGGTCATGACGTTAGCTTCTTCTATTGATAACAATACTTTCCCAGGTGGAGAATATTTCAATAGCAGTGAATTAAAAATAGCGGATGCGACGATTCGAGATTGGGACGTTAATGAAGGTTTGACCGGTGGTGGGATGATGACTTTCTTACAAGGTTTCGCTCACTCCAGTAATGTTGGAATGAGTCTACTTGAACAAAAAATGGGAGATGCTACTTGGTTGGATTATCTAAACCGCTTTAAGTTTGGGGTTCCGACGCGTTTTGGTCTGACTGATGAGTATTCAGGTCAATTGCCTGCAGATAATATTGTTAATATTGCCATGAGTGCATTTGGTCAGGGGATTTCTGTAACGCAGACCCAGATGCTACGTGCTTTTACAGCCATTGCCAACGATGGAGTTATGCTGGAGCCTAAATTTATTACGGCCTTGTATGATCCAAATGATCAAACCGTTCGTAAATCTCAAAAAGAAATTGTAGGAAATCCCGTTTCGAAAGATGCAGCTAGCCAAACTCGTACTCACATGGTCTTGGTAGGAACGGATCCTATATATGGAACTATGTATAATCATAGTACAGGAAAAGCAACTGTCAACGTTCCAGGTCAAAATGTAGCCCTCAAGTCTGGTACAGCCCAAATCGCTGACGAGAAAAATGGAGGCTACTTGGTTGGTTCTACCAACTACATTTTCTCGGTTGTGGCTATGAACCCTGCTGAAAATCCTGATTTTATCTTGTATGTAACGGTTCAACAGCCTGAACATTATTCAGGTATCCAGTTGGGAGAATTTGCCAACCCAATTCTTGAAAGAGCTTCAGCTATGAAAGAATCTCTCAATCTTCAATCTCCTGCTAAGAATTTAGATCAAGTGACGACAGAGTCTTCTTATGCAATGCCTAGCATCAAGGATATTTCACCTGGTGATTTGGCGGAAGCCTTACGACGAAATATTGTGCAACCAATCGTTGTAGGTACTGGAACAAAGATTAAAGAGACTTCTGTAGAAGAAGGGACCAATCTTGCACCAAACCAACAAGTTCTCCTTTTATCGGATAAGGTAGAAGAAATTCCAGACATGTATGGCTGGAAAAAAGAGACTGCTGAGACCTTTGCTAAATGGTTGGATATTGAGCTGGAATTTGAAGGTTCAGGTTCTGTTGTTCAGAAGCAAGATGTTCGGACTAATACAGCTATCAAAAACATTAAAAAAATTAAATTAACTTTAGGAGACTAATATGTTTATTTCTATCAGTGCTGGAATTGTGACATTTTTACTAACTTTAGTAGGAATTCCGGCCTTTATCCAATTTTATAGAAAGGCGCAAATTACAGGCCAGCAGATGCATGAGGATGTCAAACAGCACCAGGCAAAAGCTGGGACTCCTACAATGGGAGGTTTGGTTTTCTTAATTGCTTCTGTTTTAGTTGCTTTCTTTATTGCCCTATTTAGTAACCAACTCAGCAATAATGTCGGTATGATTTTATTTATCTTGGTTCTTTATGGTTTAATCGGATTTTTAGATGACTTCCTCAAGGTCTTCCGTAAAATCAATGAGGGTCTTAATCCCAAGCAGAAATTGGCTCTTCAGCTTCTAGGTGGCGTCATTTTCTACCTTTTCTATGAGCGCGGTGGCGATATGCTTTCTGTCTTTGGCTACCAAGTGCATCTAGGGATTTTCTATATTGTCTTCGCTCTTTTCTGGCTAGTCGGTTTTTCAAACGCAGTCAACTTGACAGACGGTATTGACGGTCTGGCTAGTATTTCCGTTGTGATTAGTTTGTCTGCCTATGGAGTTATTGCCTATGTGCAAGGTCAGATGGATATTCTTCTAGTAATTCTTGCCGTGATTGGTGGTTTACTCGGTTTCTTCGTCTTTAACCACAAGCCTGCCAAGGTCTTTATGGGGGATGTGGGAAGTTTGGCCCTAGGTGGAATGTTAGCGGCTATCTCTATGGCCCTCCACCAAGAATGGACTCTCTTGATTATCGGAATTGTTTATGTTTTTGAAACAACTTCGGTTATGATGCAAGTTGGATACTTTAAACTGACTGGTGGCAAACGTATTTTCCGTATGACGCCTGTGCATCACCATTTTGAGCTTGGAGGATTGTCTGGTAAAGGAAGTCCTTGGAGCGAGTGGAAGGTTGACTTCTTCTTTTGGGGAGTGGGACTCCTAGCAAGTCTCTTGACCCTAGCAATTTTATATTTGATGTAAGAATGGCACCCTGATGTTTCAGGGTGTTTTTGCGTTTAAATAGTCAATTAAAGTCAGAAGGTAAACTAGAAAACTCGACGAAGTCAGCTCAAAACACTGTTTTGAGGTTGTTGATAAGACTGACGAAGTCAATTACATATACCTGTGATACCTACGGAAAGGGGAAACTGACGTGGTTTGAAGCGATTTTCGAAGAGTATAAAAAATATTGGTCAATTAAAGTCAAATCTCTTGACCTTTTCTGACTAATGTAGTATATTATGAACGTAAGGTAAATGAAAGCCTTACTAGAACGCTTATTTAAAGTGAAATAGAAAGAGGTGGGTCTATGTTTAATCTAGAAATCTTCAGAAGTAAAGATAGTCTACTCCTGCTTGAAAAAGAAAAACCAGAAATAGTACGTAGAGTAGCGATTTAGCTAGTCTAAATTTTTTAAAACAAAGGTCAAAGATAGTCAATATCAGTAATAATAAATAACAAAAAGAGGTAAAGAATATGAACAACAATTTTAATAATTTTAACAACATGGATGATTTATTTAACCAATTGATGGGTGGTATGCGAGGATACAGTTCTGAAAATCGTCGTTACTTGATTAATGGACGTGAAGTGACACCTGAGGAATTTGCTCACTATCGTGCAACTGGTCAATTGCCAGGAAATGCAGAAGTTGATGGACAAATGCCACAACAGGCTTCAGGTATGAAACAAGACGGTGTCCTTGCTAAACTAGGTCGAAACTTGACAGCAGAAGCTCGTGAGGGTAAGTTGGATCCTGTTATCGGACGAAACAAGGAAATTCAAGAAACATCTGAAATTCTTTCACGCCGTACCAAGAACAATCCTGTTCTAGTCGGAGATGCAGGTGTTGGTAAGACAGCAGTTGTCGAAGGTTTGGCACAAGCCATTGTGAACGGTGATGTTCCAGCTGCTATTAAGAACAAGGAAATTATTTCTATAGATATCTCTGGTCTTGAGGCTGGGACTCAATACCGCGGTAGTTTTGAAGAAAACGTTCAAAACTTAGTCAATGAGGTCAAAGAAGCGGGAAATATTATCCTCTTCTTTGATGAAATTCACCAAATCCTCGGTGCTGGATCTACTGGAGGTGACAGTGGTTCTAAAGGGCTTGCAGACATTCTCAAGCCAGCCCTCTCTCGTGGAGAATTGACAGTGATTGGGGCAACGACTCAAGACGAATACCGTAACACCATCTTGAAGAATGCAGCTCTTGCTCGTCGTTTCAACGAAGTTAAGGTCAATGCTCCTTCAGCAGAGGACACCTTTAAAATCCTTCAAGGAATTCGTGATCTCTATCAACAACACCACAATGTCATCTTACCAGATGAAGTCTTGAAAGCAGCAGTGGATTATTCTGTACAATACATTCCTCAACGTAGCTTGCCAGATAAGGCTATTGACCTTGTCGATGTAACGGCAGCCCATTTGGCAGCTCAGCATCCTGTAACAGATGTGCATGCTGTTGAACGTGAAATTGAAGTAGAAAAAGACAAGCAAGAAAAAGCAGTTGAGGCGGAAGATTTTGAAGCAGCTCTAAACTATAAAACACGTATTGCAGAATTGGAAAAGAAAATCGAAAACCACACAGAAGATATGAAAGTGACTGCAAGTGTCAACGATGTGGCTGAATCTGTAGAACGAATGACGGGAATTCCAGTATCTCAAATGGGAGCGTCAGACATTGAACGTTTGAAAGATATGGCTCATCGCTTGCAAGATAAGGTAATCGGACAAGATAAGGCGGTAGAAGCGGTAGCTCGTGCTATCCGTCGTAACCGTGCTGGTTTTGATGAAGGCAATCGCCCAATCGGCAGCTTCCTTTTTGTAGGACCAACTGGGGTTGGTAAGACAGAACTTGCTAAGCAATTGGCGCTTGATATGTTTGGAACTAAGGATGCAATCATCCGTTTGGATATGTCTGAATACAGTGACCGCACAGCAGTTTCTAAGCTAATTGGTACAACAGCAGGATATGTGGGTTATGATGACAATAGCAATACCTTAACAGAACGTGTTCGTCGCAATCCATACTCTATCATTCTCTTGGACGAAATTGAAAAGGCTGACCCTCAAGTGATCACTCTTCTCCTCCAAGTCTTGGATGATGGTCGTTTGACAGATGGTCAAGGAAATACAGTGAACTTCAAGAACACTGTCATTATTGCGACATCAAATGCTGGATTTGGCTATGAAGCTAACTTGACAGAAGATGCAGATAAACCAGAATTGATGGATCGTTTGAAACCATTCTTCCGTCCAGAATTCCTTAACCGCTTTAACGCAGTTATTGAGTTCTCACACTTGACTAAGGAAGACCTTTCTAAGATTGTAGACTTGATGTTGGCTGAAGTCAACCAAACCTTGGCTAAGAAAGATATTGATTTGGTAGTCAGTCAAGCGGCTAAAGACTATATCACAGAAGAAGGTTATGACGAAGTCATGGGTGTTCGTCCGCTCCGTCGCGTGGTTGAACAAGAAATTCGTGATAAGGTGACAGACTTCCATTTGGATCACCTAGATGCCAAACACCTAGAAGCAGATATGGAAGATGGTGGTTTGGTTATTCGTGAGAAAGCTTAACTAGAGATTTTGAGAATAAAAAAGAAGGAGCCAGCTGAAAAACTGGTTCCTTTTTTGTGTTTAGATGACATGACGCTCAAAGGCATCATCTGAGATTCCTTGTTCCAAGATGAGTTTCGCCCATTCTTTAGCAGAGAAGAGGCTGTGGTCTTTGTAGTTTCCGCAAGATTCGATGGTTGTCCCTGGAACATCTTCCCAAGTAGTAGTTTCAGCGATTTCCTTGAGCGAATCCTTGATGACAGCCGCAATTTCAGCGCTGGTATGACGCCCCCACATAATCATGTGGAAACCTGTGCGACAGCCAAATGGTGAACAGTCAATCATACCGTCAATGCGGGTACGGATGAGTTTGGCCAAGAGGTGCTCGATAGTGTGCAGGCCAGCGGTAGGGATAGAGTCTTCATTGGGTTGCACCAAGCGAATATCATAATTGGAGATGATGTCTCCCTTTGGCCCTGTTTCTTCTCCAATCAAGCGAACATAGGGTGCTTTGACAATGGTGTGGTCAAGTTCAAAACTTTCGACAATAACTTCTTTTGACATGGTAAATCCTTTCAGTTTTCTTCTTTCATTATAACATAAAGCTGGCTCCTGAGACAGAGAGAAAACCTCCCCGAGAGTGGAGAGGCTGCAATCTTTATTTACGATACAAGCGGTCGTATTGGTAGTAAGGGTCAAAGGTTACATTGATACCCAATTTGCGAAGGACATTCTTGTCTTCATCTGTCAAGATGATGGTTGAGTGAGCTTCGCTTCCTTTGAGGTTGCCAAGCTCTTCCATAGCGCGAGCAGCATCAGGATTTTCTGTGGCTGTGATAGCAAGAGCAATCAGGATTTCATTTGAATGCAGGCGTGGATTACGGCTACCTAGATGATCGATTTTGAGACCTTGGATTGGCTTGACAAGTTCAGGCTCGATTAGTTTTACTTCCTTAGCGATGTTAGCTGATTTCTTGATGGCGTTGATCAAGGCAGCGGCTGTAGGGCCAAAGAGCTCTGAGTTCTTACCAGTCACGATTTCACCACTTGGCAATTCAAGGGCTAGGGCTGGTCCGCCAGTTTCTTCTGCTTTTTGACGGGCGACGACAGCAACCTTACGGTCTGCAGGTGTGATGCCGAGGTCGTTCATAAGCAACTCAATTTTCTTGACAGCAGCTTCGCCAACTTTTTCAGCTTTAAAATCAAGAACAGTTTGATAGTAGCGACGGATGATTTCTTGTTTAGAAGCTTCGACAGCAGCCCCGTCATCTGTAATAGCGAAACCAACCATGTTGACCCCCATGTCTGTCGGTGAAGCGTATGGAGATTCACCGAGGATACGTTCCAACATGCGCTTGAGCACTGGGAAAATTTCGATATCACGGTTGTAGTTGACAGTGGTTTCTCCATAGGTTTGGAGATGGAAGGGGTCAATCATGTTGACATCGTCAAGGTCAGCTGTGGCAGCCTCGTAGGCCAAGTTAATAGGGTGATGAAGGGGAAGATTCCAAACTGGGAAGGTTTCAAATTTAGCGTAACCAGACTTGATACCATTGATTTGGTCGTGGTACATGTTTGACATACAAGTTGCCAATTTTCCAGAACCAGGACCAGGAGCAGTTACGACAATCAAGTTGCGACTGGTTTTGATGTAGTCGTTTTTTCCCATGCCTTCTGGAGAGATGATGTGGTCCATATCAGTCGGGTATCCTTTGATCGGATAATGAAGATAGGAATCAATCCCGTTTTTATCTAACTGGTTGCGGAAGGCATCTGCAGCGGGTTGGCCAGCGTATTGTGTGATGACAACCGAACCAACAAAAATTCCCAGTTCATTGAATTTGTCAATCAAACGAAGAACTTCTTGGTCATAAGAAATGCCTAGGTCGCCACGTGCTTTGGAATGTTCGATGTTGCTAGCATTAATGGCAATCACAACCTCAACCTGCTCTTTCAATTCTTGCAAGAGCTTGATTTTATTGTCAGGCTCATAACCAGGAAGTACACGAGCAGCGTGGAAATCTTCTAACATTTTGCCACCAAACTCCAAATAGAGCTTGCCATCAAATTGGTTAATGCGCTCCAAAATGTGGTCGCGCTGTAGATTCAGATATTGTTCAGAACTAAAAGCTTGTTTTTTCATTTTTTTACCTCTGACCTCTATTATAATAAAAAATTGGAAGTTAGGAAACTACGGAGCTAAAAAAGAAATCAAAAAGATTAGGCAAACGCTTGCACAAATTTCCGAAAAGCGCTATCATAGATTATAGATTATTAAAATATTGAGGTAAACAGATGCAAGAAAAATGGTGGCACAATGCCGTAGTTTATCAAGTCTATCCTAAGAGCTTTATGGATAGTAACGGAGATGGAATTGGCGATTTGCCAGGAATTACCAGTAAGTTAGACTATCTAGCCAAGTTAGGAATTACAGCGATTTGGCTTTCTCCCGTTTATGACAGTCCTATGGATGATAATGGCTATGATATTTCTGATTATCAAGCGATTGCAGCTATTTTCGGAACCATGGAGGACATGGACCAACTGATTGCGGAAGCTAAGAAGCGTGATATCCGTATCATCATGGACTTGGTGGTCAATCATACCTCAGATGAACATGCTTGGTTTGTCGAAGCCTGTGAAAATCCTGATAGCCCTGAGCGAGATTACTATATCTGGCGTGATGAACCCAATGACCTAGATTCTATCTTTAGCGGATCTGCTTGGGAATACGATGAAAAGTCAGGTCAATACTATCTCCACTTTTTCAGCAAGAAACAGCCTGATCTCAACTGGGAAAATGAAAAACTTCGCCAGAAAATTTATGAAATGATGAACTTCTGGATTGATAAAGGGATTGGCGGCTTCCGCATGGATGTCATTGACATGATTGGCAAAATTCCTGATGAGAAGGTAGTCAATAATGGACCTATGCTCCATCCCTATCTCAAGGAGATGAATCAGGCGACCTTTGGAGATCAGGATCTCTTGACAGTAGGAGAGACTTGGGGAGCAACGCCAGAAATTGCTAAGCTCTACTCGGATCCAAAGGGGCAAGAGTTGTCTATGGTCTTCCAGTTTGAACATATCGGTCTTCAGTATCAGGAAGGTCAGCCTAAATGGCACTATCAAAAAGAGCTGAATATCGCTAAGTTAAAAGAAATCTTCAACAAATGGCAGACAGAGTTAGGAGTTGAGGACGGTTGGAATTCGCTCTTCTGGAACAATCATGACCTCCCTCGTATCGTCTCAATCTGGGGAAATGACCAAGAATACCGCGAAAAATCTGCCAAAGCCTTTGCCATCTTACTTCATCTCATGAGAGGAACTCCTTATATCTACCAAGGTGAGGAGATTGGGATGACCAACTATCCGTTTGAAACACTGGACCAAGTAGAAGATATTGAATCCCTCAACTATGCGCGTGAAGCTCTTGAAAAAGGTGTTCCGATGGAAGAAATCATGGACAGTATCCGTGTCATTGGACGTGACAATGCCCGTACCCCTATGCAATGGGACGAGAGCAAAAACGCTGGTTTCTCAACAGGTCAACCTTGGTTAGCAGTGAATCCAAACTATCAAGCAATCAACGTTCAAGAAGCGCTAGCAAATCCAGATTCTATTTTCTATACTTATCAAAAACTGGTTCAAATCCGTAAGGAGAACAGCTGGCTGATTCGAGCTGACTTTGAATTGCTTGATACGACTGATAAGGTTTTTGCCTATATCCGTAAAGATGGGGACCGTCGTTTCCTAGTTGTGGCTAACTTGTCCAATGAAGAACAAGACTTAACAGTAGAAGGAGACGTCAAGTCGGTCTTGATTGAAAATACCGCAGCTCAAGAAGTCTTTGAAAAACAAATCTTAGCTCCATGGGATGCTTTCTGTGTGGAAATGACTGACTAAAAAGTTAGAGAACCTTGAGCCTTAAAGCTTGAGGTTTTTTGCTAAAAGTTGTGTAAAAAACTCTTTTAAAAATATTTGTTAGAATTTTCTAACAAATCGCACTAAAATTCTTGTATTTATAAAAAAATAAGGTATAATAGTGAAAATACTTTCTTAAAGGAGATTACCTATGAAATCGAAAAAGTGGCTCTTAGGAGCAGGAGTGACCTTGAGTACAGCCATTCTTTTAACAGCTTGTGGGAAAAGTGAAAAGAATGCAGATGCTCCCAAAACATTCTCTTATGTTTATGCTGTTGATCCATCATCCTTGGATTATAGCGTTACAAGTAAAAGTTCAACTTCTGACGTAATAGGTAATGTCGTCGACGGTCTTTTAGAGAATGATAAATATGGGAATCTCATTCCTTCTCTAGCAGAGGATTGGTCAGTTTCTAAAGATGGCTTGACTTATACTTACAAACTACGTAAAGGTGTGAAGTGGTATACTTCAGAAGGAGAAGAGTATGCGGAAGTTAAAGCTCAGGATTTTGTCACCGGATTAAAGCATGCAGCAGACGGAAAATCCGATGGTCTTTCTTTGGTTGAGAAATCCATCAAAGGATTGGAGGCTTATGTTAGTGGTGAGACAAACGACTTCTCAACTGTAGGTGTGAAGGCTCTTGATGATTATACGGTAGAATATACCCTTAATAACCCGGAAAGTTTTTGGAACTCTAAAGTAACCACAGCAACCATGCTTCCAGTTAATGAAGAATTTTTGAATGCAACAGGTAAGGATTACGGAACGCCAACTCCATCAAGTATTCTTTACAATGGTCCATATTTTTTGAAGTCCTTGATTTCTAAATCTGTGATTGAATATGAAAAAAATCCTAACTATTGGGATAAGGACAATGTCAAAATTGATAATGTTAAATTGACATTCTATGATGGTTCAGATCAAGAATCCTTAATTCGTAGCTTTACACAAGGTGCCTATACCACTGCACGTCTTTTTCCAGCAAGCTCAAACTTTGAGTCAACTAAGAAAGAGTACGGAGATAAGATTGTCTATAGTCCACAAGAGGCAACAAGCTACTACCTCACTGTGAACGTAAACCGCCAGTCTTACAATAAAACAGCTAAAACAGATGAGTCACAAAAAACATCAACAAAAGAAGCTCTTCTCAATAAGAACTTCCGTCAAGCAATTAATTTTGCCTTCAATCGCCACGCCTATACAGCTCAATTAAACGGTGAAGAGGGTGCGGATAAGATTATTCGTAATAGTCTAGTGCCAGATAATTACGTTCAAGTAGCTGGGAAGACCTTCGGACAGTTGGCTCAGGATGAACTACTGAAATATGGAGAACAGTGGAAAGATGTGACTCTCACAGATGGTAAGGATACAATTTACAATCCAACAAAGGCCAAGTCTGCATTTGAAAAAGCGAAGTCAGAATTGCAAGCTAAGGGAGTGAGTTTCCCGATTCATCTAGATGTGCCAGTAGAACAGACAGATGTAGTTGCGGTGCAACAAACCAATTCGCTAAAACAATCAATTGAAGAAACGCTTGGAACGGAGAATGTGATTATAGATGTTCTTCAAATGACAGATAATGAGAAGGAAAGTATTACTTCTCAAGCTAAAGTTCCAACCCAAAAAGATTATGATTTGAACGGAACAGGTTGGGGACCAGATTACCAAGATCCAGCAACCTATCTCAATATTTTAGATGCTAAGAAGGGTTCTGCCTTGAAACATCTAGGTATAACAAAGGGCAAGGATCCTGAAGTTGTGGCAAAAGTTGGCTTGGATGAATACAAGAAGCTCTTGGATGATGCGGCTTCTGAGACAAGTAATCTTGATAAACGATACGAAAAGTATGCTAAAGCACAGGCTTGGGTTACTGATAGTTCACTTCTTATTCCAGTTGCTTCTTCAGGGGGCTCTCCTATGGTTAGTCGTACTGTTCCATTTACCAAAGCTTATTCACAGGTCGGTATTAAGGGGGATCCATTTATTTTTAAAGGAATGGAACTTCAAAATGATATTGTGACAACTAAAGAGTATGATGCGGCCTTCAAAAAGTGGCAAAAGGAAAAACTGGAATCGAATGCTCAGTATCAAAAGGATTTAGAAAAGCACATAAAATAACGTGAATGAGATTCTTGCTTTCGTTAGGTTATCAGTTAATTCATTGATATTTAAATGATAAATCGTATAAAAACAAGGGAGGACTGTATGAAAGGCAGAAATCCTTTGTTTTTTTATGACTAAAGTTTATAAACTTTCATTCTCAAAATTCAATTAACTTTACAAATTCCCACTATTTTGGTAAAATAAACCTATGTTATAAAAACTAACATAAAGGAGAAAGAAGATGACTACAAAAAAGCGTATCCTTAGTGCAGGTCTGACTGTTGCAGCTGCCTTGCTGTTAACTGCTTGCGGACAATCAGGTTCAGATACAAAAACTTACTCATCAACCTTTAGTGGAAACCCAACTACATTTAACTACTTATTAGACTACTACGCTGATAATACAGCTATTATTACTAACCTAGTTGATGGTTTGCTTGAAAATGACAACCACGGAAACCTAGTTCCATCTTTGGCAGAGGACTGGTCTGTTTCAAGCGACGGTCTGACTTATACCTATAAACTGAGAAAAGATGCCAAATGGTTTACGGCTGACGGTGAAGAGTATGCCCCAGTCAAGGCACAAGATTTTGTGACAGGTATCAAATACGCAGTGGATAATAAATCCCAGGCCATTGACTTGATTCAAAACTCGATCAAGGGCTTGAATGATTATATTACAGGAGTGGATTCTGATTTCTCTAAGGTTGGGGTGAAGGCCATTGACGACCAGACTGTTGAGTATACTTTGGCACGCCCAGAACCTTACTGGAACTCAAAAACAACCAACAGTATTCTTTTCCCGGTAAATGAAGAGTTTTTAAATTCAAAAGGGAAAGATTTTGGTACCCTATCTCCAGATAGCATTCTCTACAGTGGACCTTATTTGTTAAAAGATTTCACATCAAAATCATCGATCGAGTATGTGAAGAACCCACATTACTATGATCATGACAAAGTATCAATTGAACACGTAAAATTGGCTTACTTTGATGGTTCAGACCAAGAATTGACCATCCGTAACTTTGAAAGTGGAGCTTATTCAATCGCTGGGGTTTATCCAAATAGTTCTAACTTTGCCAAGACCAAGGAGAAATATAAGGATAATATCGTCTATAGCTTGCAGGACAAGACTTCTTGGTACTTCAATTTTAACGTCAATCGTAAGGCTTACAACCACACTGCTAAAACAACAGATGAGCAGAAGAAGTCAACTGAGACAGCTGTCTTGAACAAGAACTTCCGTCAAGCGGTGAACTTTGCCTTGGATCGCACAGCCTATTCTGCTCAGTCAAATGGGGAAGAAGCGGCTAGCAAGACCCTTCGTAACACCCTAGTGCCTCCTACATTTGTCCAAGTGGGAGACAAGACCTTTGGAGAAGTAGTCGCTTCTAAATTGGTCAACTACGGAACAGAATGGTCAGGTATTAACTTGGCAGATGCTCAGGATGCCTATTTTAACAAAGAAAAAGCCCAAGCAAAATTTGCGGAAGCTAAAAAAGAATTGGCAAGTCAAGGTGTGACTTTCCCTATTCACTTGGATGTAGCTGTTGATCAAACAAGTAAAAATGCTGTGACAGGTATGAACTCTGTTAAGCAGACCCTTGAGTCAGTTTTAGGTGCTGATAACATTGTCATTGATGTTCAGCAACTTTCAACAGATGATTTTAATAACGTAGCCTTCTTAGCACCAACACCAGCTGATCGAGACTACGATTTGAACTTTGATGGCTGGGTAGGTGACTACCAAGATCCATCAACCTATCTCAATCCTTTCAATGCAGAGGATGGGTTCTACCTCAAGATTTTTGGTCTAGATGCTCAGGAAGATAAAGCTAAAATTGCTAGTCTGGGTCTTGATACTTACACCAAGATGCTCAAAGATGCAGATAGTGAAAATAAAGATGTAGCCAAACGCTATGAAAAATATGCTGAAGCACAGGCTTGGATGATTGATAATTCTCTGATTATGTCAGCTATGTCAAGTGGTGGAACAGCATCTGTGACCAGAGTAACACCATTTACAAGAGGGTATTCATTGGTCGGCATAAAGGGTGATGGCAATAACTACAAGTACATGAAACTGCAAAAAGATACTGTGACAACTAAACAATATGAAGAAGCCAAGGCCAAATGGGAGCAAGAAAGCAAAAAAGCAATCGAAAAAGCTCAAAAAGAAGCAGAAAATCATGTTAAATAAAGATGAGCGAGGTTCCGTAAGGGGCCTCGTTTTAATATCTATATAGTAAATTTATTGATGTAATTGTTTGCAAATCAAAAAGAATGTTTCGGAAAGAAGATAAAAACGCCTTACCTAAGCGGATTTATCTCACAAGTGTATTTTTTTATGATATAATAAAATGAAATAAAAATTGATAATAGAGGTATATCGTGAGTAGATCTTCGAAGCGAGCTCGTCAGGGTAAAACAAAAATATTGATTAGTTGGGGGTTGCTAGCTATCTATGCAGTACTAGCGGTCTTTTTATTGTTTTTGATTTTCAAGTACAATATGCTGGCCTTCCGATTTCTCAATATAGTGGTTGCTGTCTTAATTGTAGCCTTAGCCATCTTGTGCTTCTTTTTAATTCGGTCTAAGAAAGTTCAAAATCTAACGCTGATTTTATTACTACTGGGTGTGTTAATCAATGGAACTTCCCTCTTTGCTGTAAGTCAGTTCATTGGCTTTACCAGTCGCCTGAATGCAACATCGAATTACTCAAATTATTCGATGAGTATTGCAGTGTTAGCAGATAGTCCAATTGATAATATCAGTCAGGTAACCAGTGTGATGGGGCCTACTGGGACGGATAAGGATAATATCCAACAGTTGATGAATGATCTGAAAGCGACTCAAAACAAGGAATTGACAGTCGAAGAAAGCAGTTCCTATCTTGCAGCCTATAAGAGTTTGTTAGCTGGAGATACAAAGGCGATCCTTCTAAACAGTGTCTTTGAAAATATTATCGAATCCGAATATCCAGACTATGCTTCAAAGATTAAGAAAATCTATACCAAAGAATTAACCAAGACGGTTGAAACTCCAAAAGATGTCAAAGGTGACAGTTTCAATGTTTATATCAGCGGAATTGATACCTACGGTCCAATTAGCTCGATTTCTCGTTCGGACGTCAATATCATTATGACAGTGAATCGCGAAACGAAAAAGATTCTCTTGACAACCACACCTCGTGATTCCTATGTTCCAATTGCAGATGGAGGCAACAACCAAAAAGATAAGTTAACCCATGCGGGGATTTATGGAGTAGATGCTTCCATTCATACCCTGGAAAATCTTTACGGTATTGACTTGAACTATTACGCTCGTTTGAATTTCACCTCTTTCTTGAAATTGATTGATTTACTTGGTGGAGTTGATGTCTATAATGATCAAGAGTTTACCGCTCATACAAATGGGAAGTTCTATCCTGTAGGGAAGGTTCATCTTGATTCGGAGCAAGCTCTTGGCTTTGTGCGTGAGCGCTATTCTTTGGCAGATGGAGATCGAGATCGTGGTCGCAACCAGCAAAAGGTTATTGTCGCTATTTTGCGAAAGTTAACCTCGACAGAAGCTTTGAAAAATTATGACAGTATTATAAAGGGACTACAAGATTCTTTGCAAACCAATATGCCGCTTGAAACCATGATGAATCTGGCCAATGCCCAACTTGAGAGTGGTGGAACGTATAAGATTATCTCGCAAGATCTCAAAGGAACAGGGCGGATGGATTTACCATCTTATGCCATGCCTGATAGCAACCTCTATATGATGGAAATAAGTGATAGCAGTTTAGAGTCAGTTAAGGCAGCAATCAATGATGTGATGGAAGGAAAATAAGATAAAATGATTGATATTCATTCGCATATCGTATTTGGTGTGGATGATGGTCCGAAAACTAAGCAAGAAAGCAAGATTCTTTTGGCAGAAGTCTATGGATAAGAAGTACGGATTTAAGATGTAAAATATACAATTGTATCATCGATTAAAGTAATCAATCTTGTACAATTGCTACAACAGTTTGTTAAAAAATAAAGGAGCTTAAGATGTACAATTATCTTGTTGTTGGTGCTGGTCTCTTTGGTGCAGTCTTTGCCCATGAAGCAGCCTTAAAAGGAAAAAAAGTAAAAGTCATTGAAAAACGAAATCATATCGCGGGTAATATCTATACTCGTGAAGAGGAAGGAATTCAAGTTCATCAATATGGTGCCCATATATTCCATACTTCTGATAAGGAGATTTGGGATTATGTAAATCAGTTTGCAGATTTTAACCGTTATACTAACTCTCCTGTAGCAAACTATAAGGGTGAGATTTATAACCTCCCTTTTAATATGAATACCTTCAATAAACTCTGGGGAGTTGTAACGCCAGCGGAAGCACAAGCTAAGATTGATGAACAACGTGCTGTTTTAAATGGTAAAACTCCTGAAAATTTGGAAGAACAGGCTATCTCTCTTGTAGGTACAGATATTTATGAAAAATTGATTAAAGACTATACAGAGAAACAGTGGGGGAAACCAACTACTGAACTTCCTGCCTTTATCATTCGCCGTTTGCCAGTACGTTTGACGTATGATAACAACTATTTTAACGATACCTATCAAGGAATTCCAATTGGTGGATACACTCAAATAGTTGAAAAAATGTTGGACCATGAAAACATTGATGTAGAAACCAATGTTGATTTCTTCGCGAATAAAGAGCAATATATGAAGGACTTCCCTAAGATTGTATTTACTGGTATGATTGATGAATTCTTTGACTATAAGTTGGGTGAACTAGAGTATCGTAGTCTTCGTTTTGAAAATGAGACCTTGGATATGGAGAATTACCAAGGAAATGCAGTTGTGAACTATACGGATTCAGAAACTCCATATACTCGCATTATTGAACACAAACATTTTGAGTTTGGGAATCAAGCAAAGACTATCATTACTAAAGAACATTCTAAAACATGGGAAAAAGGTGATGAGCCTTATTATCCAGTAAATAATGATCGTAATAATCATTTGTATAAATCATATAAAAAATTGGCTGATGAGCAAGGGAATGTTATCTTTGGTGGTCGTTTAGGACACTATCGTTATTACGATATGCACCAAGTAATTGGAGCAGCTTTACAGTGTGCAAGAAATGAGTTAGATTAAACACCTAGAACTGTTATCAGTTGCTATTTAGAAATGTGATTGATAATTCCTTGACTACCTAATGTAGTTGAGGTATTTTTGATATTATTCATATTTTTGCAAACCTATTGTTTAAAAAATAATTTTCAAAAATTCAGAAAATTGTATTGACAGGACTCAAAAAAGGGGCTATAATGAATAAAAAAACAAAGGAGAAGACTATGAAAACAAGGAAAGTATTGGCTTTTGCGGGAGTAACTTTATTAGCAGCAGGTGTCTTAGCGGCTTGCTCGGGTGGTTCTGCTACTAAAGGTGAGCAGACCTTTGCATTTACATACGAGACACATCCAGATAATCTCAACTATTTGACAACTGGTAAGGCAGCAACTGCCGACATTACTAGTAATGTGATTGATGGATTGCTTGAAAATGATAAATACGGGAACCTTATTCCCTCAATGGCAGAGGACTGGTCAGTTTCTAAGGATGGCTTGACTTATACTTATAAGATTCGTCAGGATGCCAAGTGGTATACATCTGAGGGAGAAGAGTATGCTCCTGTTAAGGCTCAAGACTTTGTGACAGGTCTTAAATATGCAACAGATAAGAAAGCAGAAGCCCTTTACTTGGTACAAGATTCAATCAAAGGTCTGGATGCTTATGCTAAAGGGGAAATTAAAGATTTTTCTCAAGTCGGGATTAAAGCCCTTGATGATCAAACAGTCCAATACACGTTGAACAAACCTGAAAGTTTTTGGAACTCAAAAACAACCATGGGTGTGCTTGCGCCAGTTAATGAAGAGTTTTTGAACTCAAAAGGGGATGATTTTGCCAAAGCTACGGATCCAAGTAGTATCTTGTACAATGGTCCTTATTTGTTGAAATCTATTGTGACCAAATCTTCTGTTGAATTTGCGAAAAATCCGAACTACTGGGATAAGGATAATGTGCATATTGACAAGATCAAATTGTCATTCTGGGATGGTCAAGATACTAGTAAACCTGCAGAAAACTTTAAAGATGGTAGCCTTACAGCAGCTCGTCTCTATCCAACAAGTGCAAGTTTTGCAGAACTTGAAAAAGAGCTGAAAGACAATATTGTCTATACTCAACAAGACTCTGTTACGTATCTAGTTGGTACAAATATTGACCGCCAATCTTATAAATACACATCTAAGACCAGCGACGAACAAAAGACATCTACTAAAAAAGCTCTCTTAAACAAGGATTTCCGCCAAGCTATTGCCTTTGGTTTTGACCGTACAGCTTATGCCTCTCAGCTGAATGGAGAAACTGGAGCAAGCAAAATCTTGCGCAATCTCTTTGTTCCACCAACATTTGTTCAAGCAGATGGGAAAAACTTTGGCGATATGGTCAAAGAAAAATTGGTGACTTATGGGGATGAATGGAAGGATGTTAATCTGGCCGATGCCCAAGATGGTCTCTATAATCCAGAAAAAGCCAAGGCTGAATTTGCTAAAGCTAAATCAGCCTTACAAGCAGAAGGAGTCCAATTCCCAATTCACCTAGATATGCCTGTTGACCAAACAGCAACTACAAAAGTTCAGCGCGTGCAATCTATGAAACAATCCTTGGAAGCGACTTTAGGAACTGATAATGTCATTATTGATATTCAACAACTACAAAAAGATGAAGTAAACAATATTACATATTTTGCTGAAAATGCTGCTGGCGAAGACTGGGATTTATCAGATAATGTCGGTTGGGGTCCAGACTTTGCCGATCCATCAACTTACCTTGACATCATCAAACCATCTGTAGGAGAAAGTACTAAAACATATTTAGGATTTGACTCAGGGAAAGATAATGTAGCTGCTAAAAAAGTAGGTCTATATGACTACGAGAAATTGGTTACTGAAGCTGGTGATGAGGCTACAGATGTTGCTAAACGATATGATAAATACGCTGCAGCTCAAGCTTGGTTGACAGATAGTGCTTTGATTATTCCAACTACATCTCGTACAGGGCGTCCAATCTTGTCTAAGATGGTACCATTTACAATACCGTTTGCATTGTCAGGAAACAAAGGTACAAGTGAGCCACTCTTGTATAAATACTTGGAACTTCAAGACAAGGCAGTCACTGCAGATGAATACCAAAAAGCTCAAGAAAAATGGATGAAAGAAAAAGCAGAATCCAATAAAAAAGCGCAAGAAGAACTTGCAAAACATGTGAAATAAGATAAAAAGAAGTTAGTTGTTCGCTAACTTCTTTTGGTTTATCGAAAATGAATTGGTGCCGATCATCGCTTTTAGATATGATAGATTCTATTTTGTTGAAGAAAAAATCCTGAGAATAAAGGCTCAGGATTTTCTTTCATCTCACTGTTGTGGTTGCTGTTGAACTTGTGGATTTTGTGGCGTTGGTTGTACTGATTGTGTCGGCTGAACAGTCTGACCAGCTTGTCCTTGATTAGGATCGGTTGCTGGAGCATTATTGGGTTGTTGACCAATCGTAGTACTTGCCTGTGTAGTTGAACTTTCAGCTGTTGAGGATTGTTGAGTAGAGGGTTCAGTCCATATTGGGCGAGCTCCATTTTTGAATACAAATTCCCCGTTTCTGAAAAGTCCGTCTGGCATCGTCCAGTCTTCTGGATGAGTATCTTCTGATAGATACGTTATCATTGAGCGATAAACTTTAGCTGCAACTAGGAAACCATCTCCAACGATAGGAGTTAAACGATTCGAATAACCTGTCCATACAGCCATAGAATACTTACGAGTATAACCAACAAACATTTCATCTGGAGCTACATAGCCGGTGTTCTTGATGTGTTTTTCAATTTCATCATCTGTGTAGTTAGAAGTACCTGTCTTACCAGCTTGCGCTAACCATGGGAGATAGGCTCCACGACCAGTTCCGTATGCCAAGACAGTTTTCATCATTTCGGTCATCATGTAAGCAGTTGTTTCTTTCATAGCTCGTGTACCAGCATCTGAAAATTCTTTTTCACTACCGTCACTGAAGACGACCTTATTGATATACATGGGTTTGTGGTAAATTCCACCGTTGGCAAAAGCAGCATAGGCTGCAGCCATTTTTTCACTGCTTGCACCGTATTGTTTGTTAGATTCTGTTGTATTACTTGAAATGGCGTTTGCATAGTGGATGCTTGGGTAATCAATACCTAAGCCATTTAGGAAAGTTTTAGCTCTATCTAGACCGACCTTATTCAAAGTCTCAACGGCTGTGACATTACGTGACTGTTGAAGTGCATACTGGATTGTAATATTTCCAAAGTAGCCATGATCCCAGTTGTAGACTGGAGTATCAGTGCCAGGATAGTTATAAGGAACATCATGTACAATAGAAGCAGTAGAGTCATAGACTCCATATTCTAAAGCGGGAGCATAGTCAGTGATTGGTTTCATAGTAGAACCCCAGTCACGATTGGTTTCAACGGCTTGGTTGATTCCGAAAGATACATTACTTGATTGGTGACGGGCACCTAACTGAGCAATGACTTTACCATTTGTTACATCCACGATAGTGGAAGCTACTTGAAGTTCATCATCTGGATAAGCAACGTACTCATCTGTATTGTAAACATCCCAAAGTCTCTGTTGAACATTTTTGTCGACATTAGTATAGACTTCCATACCTGTGGTAAGAAGGTTGTAGCCCGTTTCTTGTTCAACTTGGTCGATTACTTCTTTGAGGTAGTTGTCCATATAAGCTGGATAACTATTGGCTGACTTCAAACTTTGGAGACCGTCAGTGACGGGAGTATTAATAGCTTTTTCATAATCTTCTGCACTAATGTATTTTTGCCCTTTCATTTCTGAAAGTACCAAGTTACGACGCTCTAGAGCAGCTTCTGGATGGGAATAAGGATCATATTGGTTTGGCGCTTGAGGCATTCCAGCCAAGAGTGCTAACTGTGGCAAGCTTAAGTCCTTCAAGTCTTTTCCATAGTAATTTTGGGCTGCGGTTTGCATTCCATAGTTACCGTTGGACATGTAGACTTTATTGATGTAATAGGTCAGGATTTCTTGCTTGGTTGCTTTTTGCTCTAGTTGAACGGCTAGCCAAGCTTCTTGAGCTTTACGTGACAAGGTTTGATCAGCAGTTGAAGTAGAAAAATAAGTCAATTTAATTAATTGTTGTGTCAAGGTTGAAGCTCCTTGGAGGCCTCCTCCACCTCGGAGATTTCTCAATGTTGCCCCCATGATACGAATGGTATCAACACCTCTATGGTCAAAGAAACGGTGGTCTTCGATAGACACAATTGCCTTGACTAAGTCAGTAGGAATTTCATTTGCTTGAGCATTTACGCGACGTTCAGATCCAAGGTCAGCAATCAGTTCGTTTTTGTTGTCATAAATCTTGCTAGAAGTTGTCGCAACTAATTTACTTTCAGATAAGGCTGGAGCCTTGCTAACAAAGTAGAGGAAGACGCCACCACCTAATAGAAATAATGCGATAAATAAGGTAAGGAATGTAATTCCAATATACTTTAAGAATCGCAAAATAGTTTGTTTATTCATCTTGTTTTACCACCTAGTAAATGTTCTTTGATAATATCGAGATAGGGAATTTGAGGGAAAGCGCCTTGCTTTACTAAATATCCGTATTCTTGAATATATCCAAGTGGCATTGATTTTTGGCCCTTATCTTGATGATAAAAGCGAATCAAATCAAGTGCCGGCAACAAATAAGTTTCTTGTTGAGAAGAAAAATGAAGTAGTACGAAGCAAATGCCCTGCTGTTCTAGAACTTGTTCCATATGTTGAATCTGGTGAAGATGGAAGTTCTTCATTGGAATAGCATTCTTTTGTCGTGTTTCCTTGGCTTCAAAGTCAATGTAATGTCCTCTATACACGCCAGAGTAGTCTGTTGTGGAAGCTTGTCTAAAATAGGCTTCTACAATTTTGGCTCGACTACGTTGAGGATAGTCTACTCGGACAATCTGAACAGGTGTCGGCTTTTTATGGATAACTGCCATGCCATGCGTCAGATAGTAGTCGTTTGTAGCGTTGATCATCTTTTCAAAAGTCATTCCTCGATTTGCGAAATTTTTTGGTTGAGAAATGGATGTTTGGCTTTTTTTTGATGAAATTTTATGAGGATAGTTGACCATATTTCTCCTTATTGGTACAATAACATCACTCTATTATACCATAAAAATATAAAGAAAGGTGTAAAAATGACCACAGCTTTAATTATGGGCTATTCTAATTTTGACTTGGGTGTCTTTAACGAAAAAGATATCAGGTTAAAAATTATAAAGAAAGCCATTCGCCGTGATTTAGAAAGTTTAGCAGAAGAAGGGATTAAATGGCTGGTATTTACAGGGAACTTGGGATTCGAATCCTGGGTTCTGGATGTCGCAAATGAAATGAAAGAAGAATATGATTTCAGCCTAGCGACGATTTTTGATTTTGAAACGCACGGGGACAATTGGAATGCAGCGAATCAGCTTAAACTTAGCCAATTTAAGCAAGTAGATTTTGTTAAATATGCCTATCCCAAATATGAACATACAGGGCAACTGCGTGATTACCAACGATTTTTATTGGAAAATACTGACTTAGCTTATTTTTTCTATGATCCAGAAAATGAGACCAAATTAAAATTTATGGATAACTTGATGAAAAATCAGGAAGGTTATCGCATAAAAAAGCTAACGTTTGAAGACTTAAATGAGCTAGCAGAAAATTTTTCTGAAAAGTAAGCCTTTGACCTTGATTTTTGTTTGCCTTTTTTTATATAATAATACTATTAGAAACCGAGAATGGAGCGAGAGATGGCAAGTATTATTTTTTCAGCAAAAGATATTTTTGAGCAAGAGTTTGGACGTGAAGTCCGTGGATATAGTAAGGTTGAAGTTGATGAATTTTTGGACGATGTCATCAAGGACTACGAAACTTATGCTGCCTTAGTCAAGTCTCTCCGTCAAGAAATTGCAGAGTTGAAGGAAGAATTGTCTCGCAAACCTGAATCTGCACCGGTTCAAGCAGAACCGCTTGAAATGACAGCTACAACTTCTATGACGAATTTTGATATTTTGAAACGCTTGAATCGTCTTGAGAAAGAAGTGTTTGGTAAACAAATTTTGGATAACTCTGATTTATAAGAGCTTATTAGAAAAGTGCAATTTTTGGATAATCGCGTGAGGAGAATTTCTTTTCATGAGGAAAGTCCATGCTAGCACAGGCTGTGATGCCTGTAGTGTTTGTGCTAGGCGAAACCATAAGCCTAGGGACGAGAAATCGTTACGGCAGTTGAAATGACTAAGTCTTCGGATAGGTCAGAGTAGGCTTGAAAGTGCCACAGTGACGGAGTCTTTCTGGAAACGGAGAGAGTGGAACGCGGTAAACCCCTCAAGCTAGCAACCCAAATTTTGGTCGGGGCATGGAGTACACGGAAACGAACGTAGTACTCTGACTGCTACCAGCTCTAGGCTGTTAGTAGTAGACAGATGATTATCGAAGGAAGTGGTCCTAGTCACTTCTGGAACAAAACATGGCTTATAGAAAATTGCATATAGGTTGGGGCTGAGAAAACTTTCTCAACCTCATTTTTTAAAGTGGACATATAGAAAGGTCTTATAAGACTGAAAATGGAAAAAGAATTTAATTTAATCGCTACTGCTGCAGCGGGTCTTGAGGCTGTCGTTGGTCGTGAAGTGCGAGAGTTGGGCTACGATTGTCAGGTTGAAAATGGACGTGTTCGTTTTCAAGGAGATGTGAGAGCCATTATCGAAACCAACCTCTGGCTTCGGGCAGCAGACCGTATCAAGATTATCGTAGGAACTTTTCCAGCTAAGACTTTTGAGGAGCTCTTTCAAGGAGTTTTCGCCTTAGATTGGGAAAATTATTTACCGCTTGGAGCTCGGTTCCCAATTTCAAAAGCTAAATGTGTGAAATCTAAATTACACAATGAACCCAGTGTTCAGGCTATTTCAAAGAAGGCCGTTGTCAAGAAATTGCAGAAACACTACGCCCGCCCAGAAGGTATTCCTCTGATGGAGAATGGTCCTGAGTTTAAGATTGAGGTTTCTATTCTGAAAGACATAGCAACTGTCATGATTGATACGACAGGCTCCAGTCTCTTTAAACGTGGCTATCGTACCGAAAAGGGTGGTGCTCCTATCAAGGAAAATATGGCGGCAGCCATTTTGCAGCTCTCTAACTGGTATCCAGACAAGCCCTTGATTGATCCAACCTGTGGTTCAGGAACTTTCTGTATCGAGGCAGTTATGATTGCTAGGAAGATGGCTCCTGGTCTTCGTCGCTCCTTTGCCTTTGAGGAATGGAACTGGATTAGTGATCGCTTGATTCAAGAAGTGCGTACAGAAGCGTCTAAGAAAGTGGATCGTGAGCTTGAGCTAGATATCATGGGCTGTGATATCGATGCACGTATGGTGGAAATTGCTAAGGCCAATGCTCAGGCAGCAGGTGTTGTAGGAGATATTACCTTTAAGCAGATGCGCGTGCAGGATTTGCGTTCTGATAAAATAAATGGAGTGATTATCTCTAACCCACCTTATGGTGAACGCTTGTCAGATGATGCAGGGGTTACCAAGCTTTATGCTGAGATGGGTCAAGTATTTGCTCCTCTGAAAACGTGGAGCAAGTTTATCTTAACCAGTGATGAAGCCTTTGAGACCAAGTACGGTAGTCAGGCGGATAAGAAACGTAAGTTGTACAACGGAACTTTAAAAGTTGATTTGTATCAATATTTTGGTCAGCGTGTTAAACGTCAGGAAGTAAAGTAGGAAGGAAAACTCATGAGTAAGAAAAGACGGAATCGTCATAAAAAAGAAAACCAAGAACCGCGATTTGATTTTGATGAAGCAAAAGAGTTAACAGTTGGTCAAGCTATTCGTAAAAATGAAGAAGTGGAAGCAGGAGTCTTGCCTGAAGATTCCATTTTGGACAAGTATGTCAAGCAACACAAAGATGAAATCGAAGCAGATAAGTTTGCGACTCGCCAATACAAAAAAGAGGAGTTAATCGAAAAAGAAGAGGTAGCTGTTACCTCGACTCTTGATGATTTGCTTCAAGAGATTCGTGAGGCAACAGAAGATGAGTCCTCAGTAGCAGAAGATGATTTGAGTCAGTTCGATGATTTAGAATTCACACGCGATTCAGAAGTTCTCCCTGTTGAAGAATTTGAAACTGAAGAAGTACAATTGTTTGAAGGAGAAGAGGTTCCAATACTTTCTCGAGTTACGGATAGTGAAGATGGAGAAAGTAAGAAAAAATGGGTGCTTTACGGGATCCTAGCAGCGCTAGTGGTTCTTATCCTTGGAACTGCTTATTATGTTTATCGTCAAGTGACCCGTTCGACCAAGGAAATTCAGACTTCTCAATCAACTACAGCCAATCAATCAGATGTGGATGATTTTAATACACTTTATGATGCCTTCTACACTGATAGCAATAAAACAGCTTTGAAAAATAGCCAGTTTGATAAGTTGAGCCAACTCAAGACCTTGCTTGATAAGCTGGAAGGTAGTCGTGAACATACCCTTGCCAAATCTAAGTATGATAGTCTAGCAACGCAAATCAAGGCCATTCAAGATGTCAATGCACAATTTGAAAAACCAGCTATTGTGGATGGTGTCTTGGATACCAATGCTAAAGTCAAATCGGATGCTAAATTTACAGATATTAAAACTGGAAATACGGAGCTTGATAAAGTTCTAGATAAGGCTATCAGTCTTGGTAAGAGCCAGCAAACAAGTGCTTCAAGCTCAAGTTCAAGTGAAACTAGCAGCTCAAGTTCTCGTCAAGCAAGTGAAAATACTGCTAGTGAAACAAGCCCAAGTAGTTCAAATACGGCATCAACTGAAACTAGAAGTACCCGCAGTGAAGTCAATATGGGTGTATCAAGTGCAGGAGTTGCTGTTCAAAGAAGTGCGAGTCGTGTTTCTTATAACCAATCAGCTATTGATGATAGCAATAACTCTGCCTGGGATTTCGCGGATGGTGTTTTGGAACAAATTTTAGCGACTTCACGCTCACGTGGTTATATCACTGGTAACCAATACATCCTTGAACGTGTCAATATCGTTAATGGCAATGGTTATTACAACCTCTACAAGCCAGATGGAACCTATCTCTTTACCCTTAACTGTAAGACAGGATACTTTGTTGGAAATGGTTCTGGACATGCGGATGCTTTGGACTACTAAGCAGTCGTTACAAAATTCTTTCTTTTCAAAAGTAAAAATGATAAAATAAAACAAATTAAACAAGAGGAGTGTCAAATGACAAAAGCTAACTTTGGTGTCGTAGGTATGGCCGTAATGGGTCGTAACCTTGCCCTTAATATTGAATCTCGTGGTTACACAGTTGCTATTTACAACCGTAGTAAAGAAAAAACTGAAGATGTAATTGCTTGCCATCCTGAAAAGAACTTTGTGCCAAGCTATGACGTGGAAAGTTTTGTGAACTCAATCGAAAAACCTCGTCGTATCATGCTGATGGTTCAAGCTGGACCTGGTACAGATGCTACTATCCAAGCCCTTCTTCCACACCTTGACAAGGGTGATATCTTGATCGACGGAGGAAACACTTTCTACAAAGATACCATCCGTCGTAATGAAGAATTGGCAAACTCAGGTATCAACTTTATCGGTACTGGAGTTTCTGGTGGTGAAAAAGGTGCCCTTGAAGGTCCGTCTATCATGCCTGGTGGACAAAAAGAGGCCTACGAATTGGTTGCGGATGTTCTTGAAGAAATCTCAGCTAAAGCACCAGAAGATGGCAAACCATGTGTGACTTATATCGGTCCTGATGGAGCTGGTCACTATGTGAAAATGGTTCACAACGGTATCGAGTATGGTGATATGCAATTGATTGCAGAAAGCTATGACTTGATGCAACACTTGTTAGGCCTTTCTGCAGAAGATATGGCTGAAATCTTTACTGAGTGGAATAAGGGTGAATTGGACAGCTACTTGATCGAAATCACAGCTGATATCTTGAGCCGTAAAGACGATGAAGGTCAAGATGGACCAATCGTAGACTACATCCTTGATGCTGCAGGTAACAAGGGAACTGGTAAATGGACTAGTCAATCATCACTTGACCTTGGTGTGCCATTGTCACTCATCACTGAGTCAGTATTTGCACGTTATATTTCAACTTACAAAGAAGAACGTGTGCATGCTAGCAAGGTTCTTCCAAAACCAGCTGACTTCAAATTTGAAGGAGACAAGGCTGAGTTGATTGAAAAAATCCGTCAAGCCCTTTACTTCTCAAAAATCATTTCATACGCACAAGGTTTTGCGCAATTGCGTGTAGCTTCTAAAGAAAATAACTGGAACTTGCCATTTGCAGACATCGCATCTATCTGGCGTGATGGCTGTATCATCCGTTCTCGTTTCTTGCAAAAGATTACAGATGCTTACAACCGTGATGCAGATCTTGCTAACCTTCTTTTGGATGAGTACTTCTTGGATGTTACTGCTAAGTACCAACAAGCAGTGCGTGATATCGTAGCTCTTGCTGTTCAAGCTGGTGTGCCAGTGCCAACTTTCTCAGCAGCTATTACTTACTTTGATAGCTACCGTTCAGCTGACCTTCCAGCTAACTTGATCCAAGCGCAACGTGACTACTTTGGTGCCCACACTTACCAACGTAAAGACAAAGAAGGAACATTCCACTACTCTTGGTATGACGAAAAATAAGTAGGTCTGCCATGGGGAAACGGATTTTATTACTTGAGAAAGAACGAAATCTAGCTCATTTTTTAAGTTTGGAACTCCAAAAAGAGCAATACCGAGTTGATCAGGTTGAGGAGGGGCAAAAAGCCCTCTCCATGGCTCTTCAGACAGACTATGACTTGATTTTATTGAATGCTCGTCTGGGGGATATGACAGCCCAGGATTTTGCAGATAAGCTGAGTCGGACTAAGCCAGCCTCAGTCATTATGATCTTGGACCATCGCGAAGAATTGCAAGATCAGATTGAGACAATCCAACGCTTTGCCGTTTCTTACATCTATAAGCCGGTTATTATTGACAATTTGGTAGCTCGTATTTCAGCGATTTTCCGAGGTCGGGACTTTATCGATCAACACTGCAGTCAGATGAAGGTTCCAACGTCTTACCGCAATCTGCGTATGGATGTAGAGCATCATACCGTTTATCGTGGCGAGGAAATGATTGCTCTGACGCGCCGTGAGTATGACCTCTTGGCTACTCTTATGGGGAGCAAGAAAGTTCTGACTCGTGAGCAGTTGTTGGAAAGTGTCTGGAAGTATGAAAGTGCGACCGAAACAAATATCGTGGATGTCTATATTCGTTATCTACGTAGCAAGCTTGATGTAAAAGGTCAGAAAAGCTACATTAAAACCGTGCGTGGTGTCGGTTACACCATGCAAGAATAGAAAGCAGTTGCAGTTATGTAACTGCTTTTTTTGGGAGGTTCTATATATTGACATGCAATTAGGCCTTTGCTACAATCAGTTATGGAGGATAGATCTAATGAAAACAATAAAAAAATTGATGCAAATTGCATTAGCAGTCTTTTTCTTCGGTTTGCTAGCAACAAGTGCAGTACTGGCAGATGATGCTGATTCAGAAGGCTGGCAATTTGTCCAAGAAAATGGTAGAACCTACTACAAGAAGGGTGACATCAAAGAAAAGGCTTGGCGAGTGATTGATGGCAAGTACTATTATTTTGATCATGTATCAGGAGAGATGGTTGTTGGCTGGCAATATATCCCGTTTCCGTCTAAAGGTAGTACAATTGGTCCTTACCCAAATGGTTTAAGATTAGAATTTATGCCAATGCCAAGATGGTATTACTTTAATCAAGATGGGGTCCTACAAGAATTTGTTGGCAAGCAAGTTTTAGAAGCAAAAACTGCTACCAATACCAACAAACACCATGGGGAACAATATGATAGTCCAGCAGAGAAACGAGTCTATTATTTTGAAGATCAGCGTAGCTATCACACTTTAAAAACTGGTTGGATTTCTGACGAAGGACATTGGTATTATTTACAGAAGGATAGTGGCTTCGATGCTCGTATCGACAGTTTGACGGTTGGGGAGCTAGTGCGTGGTTGGGTCAATGATAACTCAACTTGGTACTATCTAGATCCAACAACTGCTACAATGCAAACTGGTTGGAAACAACTTGGCAATAAGTGGTACTACCTCCGTTCATCAGGAGCTATGGCAACAGGCTGGTATCAGGAAAGCTCAACTTGGTATTACCTAGACCAAGTAAATGGTGATATGAAAACTGGCTGGCAATACCTTGGCAACAAGTGGTACTATCTCCGTTCATCAGGAGCTATGGCAACTGGTTGGTATCAAGATGGTTCAACTTGGTACTACCTAAATGCAGGTAATGGAGATATGAAGACAGGCTGGTTCCAGGTCAATGGCAAATGGTACTATGCTTACAGCTCAGGTGCTTTGGCAGTGAATACGACCGTAGATGGCTATTCTGTCAATTATAATGGCGAATGGGTTCAATAATGAAAGAGGCGATTGTGAAGGAAACAATCGCTTTTTTTGTGAAAATATAATAAAATAGATAGGAAAGAATAAATATTTGTATGAAAAAATGAGACGGCTTTTTCGTCTAGTAAAAGGAAAATATGACAAAAAAAGTTGGTGTCGGCCAGGCACATAGTAAGATTATTTTAATAGGGGAGCATGCGGTCGTTTATGGCTATCCTGCCATTTCCTTGCCTCTTTTGGAGGTAGAGGTGACCTGTAAGGTAGTTCCTGCAGAGAGTCCTTGGCGCCTCTATGAGGAGGATACCTTGTCCATGGCGGTGTATGCTTCTCTGGAGTATTTGAATATCAAAGAAGCCTGCATTCGCTGTGAGATTGACTCGGCTATCCCTGAAAAACGGGGAATGGGTTCGTCAGCTGCTATCAGCATAGCGGCCATTCGTGCAGTATTTGACTACTATCAGGCAGAACTGCCTCATGATGTACTAGAAATCTTGGTCAATCGGGCGGAGATGATTGCCCATATGAATCCTAGTGGTTTGGATGCTAAGACCTGTCTCAGTGACCAACCTATTCGCTTTATTAAGAATGTAGGATTTACAGAGCTTGAGATGGATCTATCCGCATATTTGGTGATTGCTGATACAGGTGTTTATGGTCACACTCGTGAAGCCATCCAAGTGGTTCAAAACAAGGGCAAGGATGCCCTGCCGTTTTTGCATGCCTTGGGAGAATTGACCCAGCAGGCAGAAGTTGCGATTTCACAAAAAGATGCTGAAGGACTGGGGAAAATCCTCAGTCAAGCGCATTTACATCTAAAAGAAATTGGTGTTAGTAGCCCTGAGGTAGATTCCCTCGTTGAAACGGCTCTTAATCATGGTGCTTTGGGTGCCAAGATGAGCGGTGGTGGGCTAGGAGGCTGTATCATAGCCTTGGCAGACAATTTGACACACGCACAAGAACTAGCAGAAAGATTAGAAGAGAAAGGAGCTGTTCAGACATGGATAGAGAGCCTGTAACAGTACGTTCCTACGCAAATATTGCTATTATCAAATATTGGGGAAAGAAAAAAGAAAAAGAGATGGTGCCTGCTACGAGCAGTATCTCTCTGACTTTGGAGAATATGTACACAGAGACGACCTTGTCATCTCTACCGACGGATGCGACAGCTGATGCCTTTTATATCAATGGTCAGCTACAAAATGAGGCTGAGCATGCCAAGATGAGCAAGATTATTGACCGTTACCGTCCAGAAGGTGAGGGCTTTGTGCGTATTGATACTCAAAACAATATGCCTACCGCAGCGGGTCTGTCATCAAGTTCTAGTGGTTTGTCTGCCTTGGTCAAGGCTTGTAATGCTTATTTTCAGCTTGGATTGGATAGAAGTCAGTTGGCACAGGAGGCTAAATTTGCCTCAGGCTCTTCCTCTCGGAGTTTTTATGGACCATTAGGTGCCTGGGACAAGGATAGCGGAGAGATTTACCTGGTAGAGACAGACCTGAAACTAGCTATGATTATGTTGGTGCTAGAGGATAAGAAAAAACCAATCTCTAGCCGTGACGGGATGAAACTTTGTGTGGAAACCTCGACGACCTTTGATGACTGGGTGCGTCAGTCTGAGAAGGATTATCAGGATATGCTGGTTTATCTCAAGGAAAATGACTTTGCCAAGGTTGGGGAGTTAACGGAGGAAAATGCCCTGGCTATGCACGCTACGACCAAAACAGCATCACCAGCCTTTTCTTATCTGACGGATGCAAGCTATGAAGCAATGGACTTTGTCCGCCAGCTTCGTGAGCAAGGGGAAGCCTGCTACTTTACTATGGATGCTGGTCCCAATGTCAAGGTTCTCTGTCAAGAGAAAGACTTGGTACACCTCTCAGAAATCTTTGGTCAACGTTATCGCTTGATTGTGTCGAAAACAAAGGATTTGAGTCAAGATGATTGCTGTTAAAACTTGCGGAAAACTCTATTGGGCAGGTGAGTATGCTATTTTAGAGCCAGGACAGTTGGCCTTGATAAAAGCTATCCCCATCTATATGAGGGCTGAGACTGCTTTTTCTGATAGCTACCGCCTCTATTCAGATATGTTTGATTTTGCAGTAGACTTGACACCAAATACTGACTATAGCTTGATTCAAGAAACGATTGCTTTAGTGGAAGATTTCCTCGTTTATCGTGGGCAGACCTTGCGACCTTTTTCTTTGGAAATCCGAGGAAAAATGGAACGAGAAGGGAAAAAGTTTGGTCTGGGTTCTAGCGGTAGCATCGTTGTCTTGGTTATCAAGGCTTTGCTGGCTCTGTATAATCTTTCGGTTGATCAGGATCTCTTGTTCAAGCTGGCCAGTGCTGTCTTGCTCAAGCGCGGAGACAATGGTTCTATGGGGGACATTGCCTGTATTGTGGCAGAAGATTTGATTCTCTACCAGTCTTTTGATCGCCAGAAGGTGGCTGCTTGGTTGGAAGAAGAAAACTTGCCGACAGTTTTAGAGCGTGAGTGGGGCTTTTCTATCTCACAAGTGAAACCAACCCTAGAATGTGATTTCCTAGTGGGATGGACCAAGGAAGTGGCTGTATCGAGTCACATGGTCCAGCAAATCAAGCAAAATATCAATCAGAATTTTTTAAGCTCCTCAAAAGAAACGGTGGCTGCTTTAGTAGAAGCCTTGGAGCAGGGGGAATCAGAAAAAATTATCGAGCAAGTAGAAGTAGCCAGCCAGCTTTTAGAAGGCTTGAGCGTAGATATTTACACGCCTTCGCTTAGACAGTTGAAAGAAGTCAGTCAAGATTTGCAGGCTGTTGCCAAGAGTAGCGGTGCTGGTGGTGGTGACTGTGGCATTGCCTTGAGTTTTGATGAGCAATCAACTGAAACCCTAAAAAACCGTTGGGCCGATCTGGGGATTGAGCTCTTATACCAAGAAAGGATAGGACATGACGACAAATCGTAAGGATGAGCACATCCGCTATGCCCTTGAGCAGAAAAGTTCCTATAATAGCTTTGATGAGGTGGAGTTGATTCATTCTTCCTTGCCTCTTTACGATCTGGATGAAATCGATCTTTCGACAGAATTTGCTGGTCGAAAGTGGGATTTTCCTTTTTATATCAATGCCATGACAGGTGGGAGTGAAAAAGGTAAAGAAATCAATCAAAAACTAGCTCAGGTGGCGGAAGCCTGTGGTATTTTATTTGTAACGGGTTCTTATAGCGCAGCCCTCAAAGATCCAGCAGATGACTCTTTTTCTGTCAAGTCTGATCATCCAAATCTCCTTCTTGGAACCAATATTGGATTGGACAAGCCTGTTGAGTTAGGACTTCAGACCGTAGAAGAGATGAATCCTCTCCTCCTTCAAGTGCATGTTAATGTCATGCAGGAATTACTCATGCCCGAAGGAGAAAGGAAGTTCAGAAGCTGGCAATCGCATCTGGCAGACTATAGCAAGCAAATCCCCGTTCCTATTGTCCTAAAGGAAGTGGGCTTTGGAATGGATGCCAAGACCATCGAAAGAGCCTATGAACTGGGTGTTCGTACAGTGGATCTGTCAGGTCGTGGTGGTACCAGCTTTGCTTATATTGAAAACCGTCGCAGTGGTCAACGTGACTACCTCAATCAATGGGGTCAGTCTACCATGCAGGCCCTTCTCAATGCCCAAGACTGGAAAGACAAGGTCCAACTCTTGGTCAGTGGAGGTGTTCGCAATCCGCTGGATATGATTAAGTGCTTGGTCTTTGGGGCTAAGGCTGTGGGACTGTCTCGAACAGTTCTAGAATTGGTTGAAACCTACACAGTTGAAGAAGTGATTGGCATTGTCCAAGGCTGGAAAGACGATCTGCGTTTGATTATGTGTGCCCTTAATTGTGCCACCATAGCAGATCTGCAAAAAGTAGACTATCTTCTCTACGGAAAATTAAAAGAAGCAAAAGATCAGATGAAAAAGGCGTAACCATCGCCTTTTTTCCATCTTTAGACTGAGGTGACTTTTTTGAAGTGTGATAAAATAGAAGGGAGAGGATGAACCTATGAGAAAATTTAAAATCTTTTTATTTATCGAAACCTGTCTTTTGACAGGAGCTCTGATTTTGATGGTATCAGAGCATTTTTCGCGTTTTCTGCTGATTCTATTCCTCTTTTTGCTTTTGATTCGTTATTACACTGGTAAAGAAGGCAATAACCTTCTTTTGGTGGTGGCAACCATTCTCTTCTTTTTCATCGTCATGCTCAATCCTTTTGTGATTTTAGCTATTTTTGTTGCGGTTATATACAGCCTCTTTCTTCTTTATCCGATGATGAATCAGGAAAAAGAGCAAACCAATTTGGTGTTTGAAGAGGTGGTGACGGTTAAGAAGGAGAAAAATCGTTGGTTTGGAAATCTCCATCATTTTTCAAGCTATCAGACTTGCCAGTTTGATGATATCAATCTTTTTCGCCTCATGGGCAAGGATACCATTCATTTGGAGAGGGTCATCCTAACCAATCATGACAATGTCATTATCCTCAGAAAGATGGTAGGAACGACCAAAATCATCGTACCTGTCGATGTGGAAGTCAGTCTCAGCGTTAACTGTCTCTATGGTGATTTGACTTTTTTCAACCAGCCCAAGCGAGCCCTCCGTAATGAACACTATCATCAAGAAACAAGAGACTATCTCAAGAGTAACAAGAGTGTCAAGATTTTCTTGACCACTATGATTGGCGATGTGGAGGTGGTCAGAGGATGAAAAAACAAGCTTATGTAATCATTGCTCTCACCTCCATCTTGTTTGTCTTATTTCTGTCTCACAGCTTGATGGACATCCTTGACTTTGACTGGTCTATTTTCTTGCATGATGTCGCAAAAACAGAAAAATTTGTCTTTTTGTTGTTGGTATTCAGCATGTCCATGACCTTTCTCTTAGCCCTGTTTTGGCGAGGTATTGAAGAGCTTTCTCTAAGAAAAATGCAGGTCAATCTCAAGCGATTATTGGCAGGGCAAGAAGTGGTTCAGGTTGCAGATCCAGATTTGGATACCAGTTTCAAGTCCTTGTCAGGTAAACTTAACCTCTTGACAGAAGCGCTTCAAAAAGCTGAAAATCAGAGTCTTGCTCAGGAAGAGGAAATCATCGAGAAAGAACGGAAGCGGATTGCTCGGGATTTGCACGATACGGTCAGTCAGGAGTTGTTTGCGGCCCACATGATTTTATCAGGTGTCAGCCAGCAGGCTTTGAAACTGAATAGAGAAAAGATGCAGACCCAGTTGCAGAGTGTCACAGCTATTTTAGAAACCGCCCAGAAGGATTTGCGGGTCTTGCTCTTGCATTTGCGACCAGTTGAACTGGAGCAGAAGAGTCTGGTTGAAGGAATCCAAATTCTCTTAAAAGAGCTTGAGGACAAGAGTTATCTCAAGGTCAGTCTCAAGCAAAATGTATCTAAATTGCCTAAGAAAATCGAGGAGCATATCTTCCGTATTCTGCAAGAATTGATCAGCAATACCCTCCGCCATGCCCAGGCCTCTTGTCTGGATGTCTATCTCTATCAGACGGATCTTGAATTGCAGCTGAAGGTGGTGGACAATGGGATTGGTTTCCAGTTAGGGAGTTTAGACGACTTGAGTTATGGACTGCGGAATATCAAGGAGCGAGTCGAAGATATGGCAGGAACGGTTCAACTCTTGACAGCTCCCAAGCAAGGTCTGGCGGTTGATATCCGTATTCCCCTGTTAGATAATGAGTTATAAAGGAGTAGAGATGAAAATTTTACTAGTAGATGACCATGAAATGGTCCGATTGGGCTTGAAAAGCTACTTTGACCTCCAAGATGATGTAGAAGTTGTAGGTGAGGCTGCCAACGGATCTCAAGGCATTGACTTGGCCTTGGAACTGCGTCCAGATGTCATTGTCATGGATATCGTCATGCCTGAGATGAATGGAATTGACGCGACCTTGGCCATCCTCAAAGAATGGCCTGAAGCCAAGATTTTGATTGTGACCTCTTACTTAGACAATGAAAAAATCATGCCTGTCTTAAATGCTGGTGCTAGGGGCTATATGCTCAAGACTTCAAGTGCGGATGAATTGCTGCACGCTGTTCGTAAGGTAGCTACTGGGGAGCTGGCCATTGAGCAAGAGGTCAGTAAGAAGGTCGAATACCACCGCAATCATATAGAACTACATGAGGACTTAACTGCGCGTGAGCGAGATGTGCTTCAACTCATCGCCAAGGGCTACGAAAATCAGCGCATCGCAGACGAACTTTTTATCTCTCTCAAGACGGTCAAGACTCATGTGTCCAATATCCTAGCCAAGCTGGAGGTCAGCGATCGCACCCAGGCAGCAGTTTATGCCTTTCAGCATCACTTGGTGGGGCAGGAAGATTTTTAATTGTTATATAAGAATAATATTGGAGAAATGGCTGAGCTTAGTATCAAAGAAGCGAGCAAGTACCTCTAGCACGATAAAATATTTTTTTCACAATGTTTTATGTTATTTGTTGACATTCATTTTATAGGGGAGTAAAATGAAGCTAAAGATAACTAAAGTAATGTAGTATTTATCAAAGGATATATAAAATCCAAAAGGAGGTTACAGGTATGTCTCCGTAAATTATCAAAATAAGGTCACTAGAGCGTTAAGGGATTTTGAAGAAAGGATTTTTGTCATGAAAAAATATATTACTTATGCAGCTTTATTACTTACTTCAGGAGCTTTGTTATCAACTACTTATGTAGTTAATGCAGAAACTACAACGTCTACCACTAAAGTGACTACATCACAAACAACTTCACAGTATACAAGCGAGAAAGAAGCAATTGATCAACTTGTTAAAGAAGGTAAAATTAAGGTTGAAGATGCAGAACAAGTTAAGTTGGTAGGATTTTCTCCTAGAGAATTAACGCAAGTAGAAGGCGATCAAGAAAAAATAGCATTTAATCAAAATAGAGATGGTAAAGGAACCTGGATGCAAACAGATGGCCGCTGGTGGTTCAAATATACTTCAGGTGGGTATGCTAAACATTGGGAATTCTTAGATGAGAAATGGTATTATTTTGATGATCAAGGTTGGATGAAATCAAATGAGTGGATTAACCCAGATGGTAATTGGTACTATCTTTCAAATGATGGAGCTATGCTAACCGATTACAATAGAGTTAATGGGAAACCTTATTTCTTTAGATCTAACGGTGTTTGCGTAGAAAATAAGGGGCAGGCAATTGCTGAATATGCAGAAACCTTTATAGGTTCATTACCTTATCAATATGGAGCAGCTACATTAAATAAGAGTATCGGTGCTGATTGTTCTGGATTCACTCAAGCAATTCATGCCTGCTTTGATATTTATATTGGTAGAACAACTGGAGAACAAGCTGAAGGAGGGAAATTTATATATAGTGGTTCACAACTTCCTGGAGATTTAATATTGTACAATGGCGACCAAGGTTCAAATCAACATGTAGGTATCTACGTTGGAGGTGGAAAAGTTGTTCATGCTCCAGATAGAGGTCAATATGTTTCTTATATGAATCAATACGGAATGGATCAAAATACAATCCGTAGATATTGGTAATATTGTCTAATTTTTTACAATATTATTGGTTTTGGCTATGAAAAGTATTAGAATATAGCTAAATAAAGAGGTAAGTCCTCTTATAGCTATTCAATATAGGAGGAAATGGCTATGAAAAAATCTAAACTACTTACACTTGGTTTACTTGCAGGTGCTGGTCTACTTTTATCTATCAACCAAGCACAGGCTGCAGATACTTGGGTTAAAAATGGTGCTGACTGGAATCTTTCACAAGATGGCAGTCTAGCTAAGGATAAATGGGTACAAAATGCTGGTTCTTGGTACCACTTCGATAGCGCTGGTAAAATGCAGACAGGTTGGCTCAAAGAAGGCAATACATGGTATTCACTAGCAGATAGTGGCGCTATGCGTACTGGCTGGTACAAGGAAGGTAACACATGGTACTCACTAGCAGATAGTGGCGCCATGCGTACAGGTTGGTACAAAGAAGGATCTACATGGTACTATCTTCATTTTAGTGGTTCTATGATGACAGGTTGGGTGTTCATAGGTGGTAATTGGTATTATTTTGAACAATCAGGTGCAATGGCCTCTGATAGAGTTGTAAATTCTAGTGATGGGACAGGCTATATTCTCGGCAAGGATGGCCATATGTTCACTTTACGAAATAGCCCTTATAAAAATGGTGACATTGTTCGTTTAGGTGATGGATATGAATATCTGATTACAGCAAAATTTGACGGAAATAACTTTACTGATGTTATCGTGGATAAAAACACTTGGTATATCAAACCTGAGTTCAAGAAGTTTTCCGACAAATATGGGGATCAAGTTTCCAATACGATGTTGGCTTTAGTGGATAATAAAGAAGAAGGACAAGAAATTGATCCTAAAGCTGTTATTCGAAATTTCCAAAATCTACCAGGTCGATATTATTTTGGAGCAGATGGTCGTAGAGTGACACCACTTCCAGAGATGACAACTAGATCAGAAATCAAAAAAGTTGGCAATGATCTTTATCTAGAAGACCCAGGTGTACGACTTAGACTTCCATCTACTAACTTCACAATCAATAACAATAAACTATACCATTTAGATAATGGACAAGGTAAGCTTAAAACAGGTTACTTTGTATTGATTGATGACGGTATGTCTACAACCCACTATCATTTCCTTGTATATGCAGACCAATCTGGTGAGGTTCTTAAGATGAAACGCTTGCCATCAAGATTTTCAGATTATTTTGACAAAGAAATCG
>JAWFOO010000028.1:0-8087 GCA_032511625.1 Streptococcus mitis
GATATCTTTCTTAGGTTGTTCGCCATCTTCTGTTGGATAGTTTGGAATTTCATTTCCGTCTTTATCCTTGTGACTTGTCTTAACTTTCTCATAAACGTGTTCTGTATCGCCATTTGGAAGTTTCTTAGTCTCTACGAAGCGGTAACCTGGGATATCTTTCTTAGGTTGTTCGCCGTCTTCTGTTGGATAGTTTGGAATTTCGTTTCCGTCTTTATCCTTGTGACTTGTCTTAACTTTCTCATAAACGTGTTCGATATCGCCATTTGGAAGTTTCTTAGTCTCTACGAAGCGGTAACCTGGAATATCTTTCTTAGGAGTTGTACCTTCCTCAGTAGTTGTTCCTGGAATTACATTACCATCTTTATCTTTGTGAGTTGTTGTCACTTTTTCATAGATATGTTTTGTATTTCCTTTTTCGTCGATTTCAGTTTTAACTACTTTATATCCTGGGATATCTTTAGATGGTTTAGTTCCGTCTTCTGTTGGTGAAAGAGGGTTACCGTCTTTATCAACATGTGAAGTATCTGGATGTACTGTTGGAGTGTACTTAGCTGTTACTGGTGTACCGTTCTTATCTACACGTTTAACTGTTACACCTTTAGCTTTTCCTACGAAGTCAGGTTCTGGTGTGAAGGTTACTTTACCGTTTTCATCGATAGTGTATGTTCCTTCACCTGGTACTTTCTTCTCAGTTGTGCCATCGTCAAATGTTGGTTTAACAGTTTCATCGATTTCAACTGGAACTTCCTTACCGTTGATTGTAACTTTACCACCTTCAAATGTTGGTGTTCCTGATTGAGTTTGTCCTTTAGGACCTTCTGATTCAGAATCTTTTGAGGTTGGAGTTACTGGAACGACTACTGGAGTGTACTTAGCTGTGATTGGTGTTCCATTTTTGTCAACACGTTTAACTGTTACACCTGTTGCTTGACCAGTGAATGTTTTCTCTGGTGTGAAGGTTACTTTACCGTTCTCGTCGATTGTGTAAGTTCCTTCGCCTGGTACTTTCTTCTCAGTTGTGCCATCGTCAAATGTTGGTTTTACAGTTTCATCGATTTCAACAGTTTTTTCTTTACCGTTTACAGTTACTTTTCCACCTTCAAATGTTGGTGTTCCTTCTTGAATTGCACCTTGAACATTTGTAGTGATAACATCTGAACTTGTTGGTGTTGCTGGTTTTACAACTGGTGTGTACTTAGCTGTTACTGGTGTGCCGTTCTTATCTTCGCGTTGAACTGTGACACCAGTTCCCTTACCTGTGAAGTTCTTCGCTGGTGTAAAGGTAACTGTTCCGTCAGGAGCTACTGTGTATGTTCCTTCGCCTTCGATGGTTACTGAATCAACTGGATTTCCTGTTTTTGGATCAACCAATTTAGCTGGTTTATCTTCATTGATTTCAACAGTTTTCTCTTTACCATCGATTGTTACTGTTCCACCCTTGAATTCAGGTTTACCTGTTTGAGTTGAACCTTGAACATCTTCTGTTACAGCGCCTGTTCCTGTTGGTGTTACTGGTTTAACTTCTGGTGTGTAGGTTGCTTTAGCTGGAGTTCCGTTCTTATCTTGACGAACTACTTCAACACCTTTAGCTACACCTGTGAATTTTGGTTCTGGCTTGAAGGTTACTGTGCCGTCTGGAGCTACTGTGTATGTTCCTTCGCCTTCAACAGTTAATGAATCTACTTTATCTCCAGTCTTAGGATCTACCAATTTAGCTGGTACTGTATCGTCCATTTCTACAGTTTTCTCTTCACCGTTAACCATAGCTGTTCCGCCTTGGAATTCTGGTTTACCAGTTTGAGTTGCACCTTGAACATTAACAGTTTTAGCAGGTTCTGCTTCTGGTTGTGCAGGAATGATCGATGGAGTATAAGTTGTTGAAACTTTAGTTCCATTTGTGTCTTCTGCTTGAACATTAGCTGGTGTTACTTTACCAGTGTATGATTTATCTGTTGGTGTGAAGGTTACTTCTCCTGTTGCTGGATCGATTGAGTAAGTACCTACTGGCGTTACTCCGTCTTCAGCATAAGCTGGAGTTGTTTGTCCTGCTGGAACTTCATTTCCTTCTTTATCTAGAAGTTTGTATGAATTCTCTTTAATTGGAGCAATGTTGTCTCCAGGAACGAATGAAGGTGTTCCTTTTTGAGTGTCACCTTGGATAGCTTCTGATTTAGCTGCTTCTGCTGTTGGTGTTACAGGAGTAATCTTCGGTGTGTAAGTTGTTTCTACAGCTGTTCCATTTTTATCTTTAGCTTGAACGCGTACTGGTTGTACATCTCCTGAATATGTTTTATCTGTTGGCTCGAATACTGCAACAGCTTTTCCATCTACAGTTTTAAGAGTATATTTACCAATTACGTTTCCTTCTGGATCTTTAGCTGGTACCTCTTTAGCTGGTTTTCCATCTTCATCTAGAAGTGTGTAAGTATCTGGATCGATTTTTACAGATTTCTCTTTACCGTCAATCGTTGTCTTACCAGCTTCAAATGAAACTGTGCTTTCTTGAGTTTTACCTTGTACATCTGTTGTTGTAGCTGGCGTAGATGTTGGAGTTACTCCTACAATTGTTGGTGTATAAGTTGTTGATACTTTTGTTCCATTTTCGTCTTCAGCTTGAACTTTAGCTGGTTGAACTTTACCAACATAAGTCTTATCAGTTGGTGTGAAGGTTACTTTGTTAGTAGCTGGATCAATTGTGTATTCACCAACCTTTTTACCATTCTCATCTAATGCATCGACTGGCCCATTTGCTTCTGTTCCATCTGCATTCAACAATTTAGCTGAGTTTGCTTTGATTGGAACTGATTTCTTCTCACCACCAATTGTTGTTTCACCTGGTGCAAATGATACTGTTCCTTCTTGTGTTTCACCTTGTACTCCTGCTGATTCATCTGGAGTTGCTGTTGGTGTTACTCCTACGATATTTGGAGTGTATGTTGTTGAAACTTTTGTTCCATTCTTATCTTCAGCTTGAACTTTAGCTGCTTGTACTGGTCCAGTGTAAGATTTGTCTGTTGGTTTGAAGGTTACTTCTCCTGTCGCTGGGTTAACAGTGTATTCACCAACCTTATTACCTTTTTCATCTAAAGCATCTACTGGTCCATTTGCTTCTGTTCCATCTGCATTAAGAAGTTTTACAGAGTTTTCTTTAATTGGTACTTCTGTATTTCCTTCTGTAAATGTTGGTGTTCCTTTTTGAATTTCACCTTGAACACCAGTTGAAGTAGATGGTGCTGCTGTTGGGGTTACTGGTGTTACTGTTGGTGTATATTTACCTTTTGAAGTAACTGGAACTTTATTTCCTTCTGAATCAGTCGCTGTTACTGATACTTGTACATTAACACCTTTACCTTCTCCTGTAAATGTTGGAAGTGGTTCGAATCTTACTACACCTGTTGTTGGATCGATTGAGTATGTTCCTTCTCCTTCAACTACCACTTTGCCTTTTTCATTAGCTCCTTCTAGAGAGTATGCTGCTGTTATCCAGTCTACATTTGTTCCATCTAGAGTGTTTGTTGCTGTATTTAACTCAGAGAAGCGATCTTTTCCTGATTTAGATGTTTGAGTTTGACCCTGCTTTCCTGTAGTTTCATCTTTTGATGGTTGAACTCCATATACAGTTGGTGTATATGTATTTTCTGTCGCTACTGTTACTGGATTTCCTGACTCATCATTGAATGTTACATTTGCTGAAACTTTTATCGGTGTAGCTGTTCCTACAAAGCCTTCTGCTGGAGTGAAACTTACTTCTCCTGTTGTTGAATCGACTGTGTAAGTTCCTTCTTTAGTTGTTACAGAAGCAACTTTATTTCCTGTCGTTGGATCTACTAGTTTGAAATCTGATACTGTAGTTCCTTCTTTTCCATCATTGAAATTATCTGCAATTGAGTCAGTTTGTTTTTGACCTTGAGCTCCTGATGATTTCTCTGGATCTGTTACTACGATGTAGTAAGTTGTTTCTGCTACTGCATCTTCTGTAACTTCACCAGACTCTGTTCCATCTACTGTTGGAGTTGTTACAACACCGTTTGAGTCTACTGCTCTCGCTGTTACTTTGTAACGCCCTTTTTGAGATAATACATAAGCATTAGCTCGAGCCAAGTTTGCTTCTGCAGCTGTTTTAAGAGCTGTACGTGCTGTTTCTACAGCTTTTTCAGCCGCAACAGCTTCATCACGGGATGTAGTCTCAGTAGTTTTCAGTGTATCTAACTTAGTTTTAGCTTTTTCCAACTCAGCTTGAAGTGAAGCTTTGTATTCTCTAACTCTTTCAAGTTTTTCTTCAGCTAAAGCTTGAGCTGTTGGAGAAATAGAACGTAATTTAAGATTATCTAATGCTTTTTTAGCATCTTCTTCAATACTAGTTTGACGATCTAATAATTCTTGTAGATTTGCTAATTCATTAGCAACTGTATGTGCATCTTTAATAGCATTTGCTGCTAATTGTGATTTTTCTGCAGCTGTACGTTGAGCTTGAATATAAGCTGTTTCTTCTGCTTGAGCTCCGTCAAAAGTAGTTACTGTACCATCTGGTGCAGTTGCTGTTACTTTTGTTTTAATCGTATCTGAATCTGTTACTGATGTTTTATCATCGATTGTATCTGCGAATGCTACATTTGCTTTGGTAGATTTAATTAAGTTTACTGATGTACCTTTTGATTCTGAATAACTTGTTGAAGTTCCTGTTGGTTTAGCATTTTGAATTGATGCTACATCTGTAGAAGATGCTTCACGGTATGATACATACCCTTTGAAACCAGAAGTCGTTTCAAGTTTCCATCCTGCGTTTGATTCAGTAGCTGTAACGGTTGAACCATCAGATGCTGTCCATTGTTTAGATACTGAATCATAATTTACAGTTACAATAGTACCTTGAGCATTGGCTACTTGCATTTTCGGAACATTAGTTACGGTACGAGTAACATCTCCTACTTCTGTAACTTTTCCTTTTTCACGAATTTCAGCAATCTTATCTACTAAGTTAGCTGCATTAGAAGTTGCACTCCATGTACGAGTGAATTCATATACGATGTAATCAATATCTCCGTTTGCTTTCACATCAGTATACACACGTCTTTCAGTTAATGTAGAAGTTCCATTGCCATTGTCTACTAATTGATACGCATCCTCAGTTGGTAAATTATATTTACCAGTAGCACTGTTAAATGTAGCTGTATATTCTTTATTATTTACCCCTTTAACAGTATATACTTCACGTTGTAAATTAGCATGCACTCTATCTGTAGTTGCTTTCGCTGCAATACTATCTACACCTACGTATTTTGTGGATTCTGGAGTTACTGCTAAATTAATGGTTGAATCTCCTGAAGTTGATGCCGCTGCTAGTACTGCTCCTTCTTGGACTGCTGCATTTGTAGTACCTGCAGCTACTGTCCAATTGCCATCTTTAACTACAAGTTTCGTCACTGTTCCATCTGGCATTGTAATTTCCGCAGTATTTGCACCTTTTGAAATCGTTACAGGTACAGTTGTTGCATAAGCTTCAACATTCTTAACTGTAATCTTAGGAGCTACCGCAATCGTAATATTTTCATGCGCTTCTTGACCATTCATATTCCATTGATTTGAATTACCTGCAATTGTAGCATTATTATAGTCTTTTGCTAAAACAGCCGCTGTGAAAATTCCAGATTCCGTTGCTGTCCCTGTAATTAACCCAGTTTGTGGAGTATAATCTAAACCTGGGATTACATCATTAATAGTAGTTTTTTCTCCATTTTTTGCATAAGTACCATTTACAGTTGTGTGAGCTGTAACTGGACGTGGTCCATTCATAGTTGTCAATGTTGATCCATCTTTAGCAGTAAAAGTAGCATTATAAATCCCTTTATTTACTGTTTTTGCACCAGCGATTACTCGTTCACCGTTAACTGTATAATTAGTAGCATCATCACGTGTCATCGCATCATTATCAACATATTTAATATCATGACTCACTTCATCTCCAATAGTGACTAATTTAGATGAACCTTGAATTAATGGTGCAGTTGTATCTTGCCAGCCCATCCATCCTGAACGTAAGTTTTGGAAATCCATTACTTGTGTTGTTCCATCTGGTTTTGACACAGTTACTTTATAACGCATATCGTATACACCATTTTGAATGCTTGATGATACATATCCTTCAATTGTATCCGCTTTTTCATTATAAGCAGCACCCGGGATTAAGTTAGTTAATTCAATATTTGTAATCTTATATCCTGCTGCAGTAGCGGCATCAGAAAGACTAAAACGTTTCTTTACATCAGTTACATAAATGTAGTGATTTCCTTGTTCATAAGTATATCCATAAATTTCTGTTGCAAGGAATTCATATGCTCCATTAGATCCATACTGTGCATTTTGATCTAATGTACCTACTATAGTACTTCCTGTCGGACGTAATTTACCTTTCCATAGTTCAGCTTCTTCACCTAATTTTTGTGCTTCTTCTCTAGATAATGGAATATCCGTACGACCATTTTTACCAGCAACTGAGTTCACAGCTTCTGGCTGTTCTGTATTCTCAGATTGATATCCATGAACATAAATACGGTATGTTGAGTTGCCATCAAGTTCATAGTAAGATTTACCTGTCGCTGTAGCAAACTCCCCATTTTTCTTTCTTAATTCTGTTGAAGAATATGTATATCCTTCATTTGCAGAACGTAAGTTAGATCCTTTTTCGATTTCTTTTCCATTACGTTCATCTTTTGAGCCTGTATTTTCGATAGCGTTTGAATCAGACTTTTTCTCAGTATTTTCTGCTTTCTTCCCTACAGTTTCTTTACCATTTGTAGTGTCAACTGCTGGAGTTTCTTTTTTCTCAACTGGTTTATTTTTTAGTTTTGAGTTTACAGTCGTTACAAGTTTGTTGTAAGCAGCTTTTAACTCATCTTGACTTGTAGCGCTTGAAAGAGCTGCTTTTGCCGCTTCCAAATCCGCATTCAAAAGAGTCAAACTTTCGTCTGTCTTGTTTGCATATTTACCTGCAGCTAGTTTCCCAGCTACTTCATTAACATATGACTCAAGTTGAGACTTGTCTAGTTTAGGAGCAACTTCTTCTTTTGTAACTGCTTCAGCAGATTTTGGTGCGTCTTCCTTCTTAGATTCTTCTACTTTAGGAGTCGCTACTTCAGGTTTAGTTTCCTCTGCTTTTACTTCCTTCGCAGTTTCTACTTTAGCCGTTGCTCCATTCTCTTCAGCATTAGGTGATACTACTGCCACACCAGGAACATTACCATTAACTGCTGTTTCTGAGGCTGATACTGCACCATTTCCAAGAAACATCAAACCAGCTGCAATCGCTACTGACGCTGCTCCAAAGCTATATTTACGAATCCCATAACGGATGTATTTTTCTACTCTAAAATCTTGTTGTTGCTTGCCTTTCATCGAGACTAACAACCTCCTTTTGTTTTATATCATGTTTATAGATATAGTAAAAACCAAAACCCCTTCATTTCATTTATAAATGAAGGAATTGCCTCAAGTACTATATTTTTCCGAAACATGTATATTCATTCTATCACACTAGCTGGATATATTCAATTTATCTGTTTGAAAATAACATGAAAATTTCAATTTTTATCTATGTCATTCTCTAAAAAATAGTAAAAATTGTCTGAATTATATAAAAAAATCAACATTTTTTAACTTTTTCCACTATTTTTTGAGATTTCAACACATTTTTGAATCCGCCGACATTGTATAAACGTATATTATTTTGAATTGATTTTCATTTCTATATATTTTATTTTTGTATATTTATCAATTAAATCCGTTTGATTTTTTTCAAAAATATTTTATCATCTGTATTTTAATATTTAAAAGTATATTGAATACCAATCTCAACTAAATTCATTTAGAATTTCTGATTTAGCTGTTAAAAATTTTCATTTAAAGTTAGCTAAAAGCCAAAAAACCGATGAAATAAATCATCGGTTTTCTATTTGATGTGGATTAGATTAGCTAATTAGAAATTGTTTCACTTAATCTTCTTTCTTCTTGCGAGCTACAAGACCAAATCCGCTCAATACTCCGAGAAGTCCAAGTGCTGCAAGGCTAGCATTGTCTTCTGTACCAGTGTT